>CAZYMW010000001.1:0-16878 GCA_964648605.1 Candidatus Woesearchaeota archaeon
GCCCGGATTCACGGACGTACCAATCTAAACTCTTGTTTACATTCCAAGAATATAACCATCCGGATGTCCCTACGTATATCCCCATTTTTATGGTTACGTCTTGCCATAAAATAAACTTTTATACGGCGTAGGGATTGTTGACATCCTCTCCCATCTAAAGGATAGGAGCTTTCTGCTGTGCGTTCTGTAAACACCTCCAGAATGACAAGGGATTTAAACGGCACGAGATACCAATAGATTATGAAGCGTTCGATCACCGAACAGGAAATTGGAAAAAGATCGAATGTGTCTTTGTGATTGACGATGCTGGGTTGGCTGAGCGGTCAAAGCGCCGGTCTTGAGAAGAAAATCGAGTAAACCGGTTTCCGAAAGGATGCGTAGGTTCGAATCCTGCACCCAGCGTTTATCGCAACGTCGTTTAAAAGAGCGGGAATGAGCGATTGTGCTGTTTGTTGTAGCTGTAGATTATTTGCTCAATAACGCTTGCTTCTATTACCACTTTACTCCTATCGTAGTCGTCTATAACTCTATCTTTATTTTCTTCTCTTTTTCCAGAGAAAGATTCGAAGTTTTTCTTCATCTTTGATAGAGCGTTCTGCAGAGTTTCCTTTTCGTCTTCATTGTTCACTCTTATTTCGTAGCCTTCCCTAAGAGCTACATTATAGCTATTAATTCGGGATGTGCAATCAATGTCTGTAAGCGTATGAAAACGAGCGAAAATTTTAAAGAACCTGAATTCACGAAGGTCTCTGACACTATATGGGAGATAGATAAGAATTTCAAGCAGGGCATGAGAGTGCCAGTGAGAATATACGCTGCAGAGAAGCTCCTAAAAAGCATGGATTTGCAGGTGTTCGACCAGATCTCGAACATAGCGATGATGCCAGGCATAGAGAGATACGCTTTCGTAATGCCAGATGGGCACAGCGGCTACGGCAGTCCGATAGGAGGCGTCGCGGCTTTTGACATAAAAAACGGAGGTGTAATCTCCCCAGGGATGGTCGGCTTCGATATAAACTGCGGGATGAGGCTGATCCTAACGAATCTGACCTTAAAAGAGATAAAGCCGAAAATAAAGGAGCTTACAGACAGCCTGTTCGTGAAAGTCCCTGCCGGTGTTGGCGGCAGAAGCAGACTTGACATCAATGAAAAGGAATTCAAAAAAGTAGCGGAAGAAGGGGCGAGCTGGGCTGTTAAAAAGGGATATGGGTGGAAAGAAGACCTTGAAGCTACGGAATTAAACGGAATAGCCGATTGGGCTGATCCTTCCAAAATCTCAAACAAAGCTGTTGCAAGGGGTACAAGACAGATAGGCACGCTTGGATCCGGTAACCATTATCTTGAGATACAATACATAAAAGAAGGCGGGATAAAAGACGAGAAACTCGCAAAAAAATGGGGTTTGTTCCCTGGACAAGTAGTCATCATGTTCCATACGGGGTCAAGAGGTGCAGGTCACCAGATAGCCAGCGATTACATACAGTCGTTTCTGGATGTCATGGGCAGCAAGTACGGGATAAAAGTAAACGATAAAGAACTGGCGTGTGCTCCTTTCGAATCCAATGACGGGCAGGATTATTATAAAGCCATGGGATGCGGCGTCAACATAAGTTTTGCGAACAGGCAGTTGATAGTGCATAGGGTAAGGGAAGCCTTTTCTGAAGTATTCAAAAAAGAGGCGGAGAAACTCGGATTGGATCAATTGTTCGATATAGCCCACAACAGGGCATCGTTGGAAAAACACGAGATAGACGGAGAAATAAAGGATCTTTTAGTGCATAGGAAAGGAAGCACTGGTTCTTATCCAGCCGGGCGGAAGGAAATACCAAGGAAATTCGTGAGGGACGGATCGCCGGTTATAATAGGCGGAAGTATGGAGACAGGCTCGTATCTTATGGTGGGATGGACAAACGCGCCTGAGACCTTTGATTCGACTGCGCACGGCAGCGGAAGAACTATGAGCAGAACAAAAGCCAGAAGTATGGTAAATGGAGAGGAGCTGTTCAAGAAGATGCTGGAAAGGGGCATATACGTAAAAAGCGCATCGTGGTCAGGCCTGGCAGAGGAAAGCGCAGAGAGTTACAAAGATATAGATGAAGTGGTCGATTCGGTAGATACGGCAGGACTATCGAAAAAAGTGTGCAGATTTACGCCGATATCAAATGTGAAAGGATGATATGGCTTACATGTTCATCGAAGACCTATCGATAGCTGATGTTGCATTCGAAGCTACAGGCAAAGACTTGGACGAACTTTTCGGATCGGCTGCCGATGCTTTGGAGAACACGATGGTAAAAGACCTAAAAAGCATAAAACCCCAGATTTCCCACAAATTCAAAGTTGCTGCCAAAGACTTGGAGCTATTGATTTTTCGGTTCCTCGAAAAACTTGTGTTTTACAAGGACGTAGAGCAGCTTGTGTTCAGGAAAGTGGCCGTTAAAGCCAAAAAAATACCGTCCGGATACGAGGCTGACTGCATTGCCGAGGGCGAGAAGCTCGACCCGAAGAAACACGAACTACTAGTCGATGTAAAAGCCGTGACTATGCACATGCTAGATGTGCACAGAGAAGATGGTGCATGGAAAGCAAGAATAGTGTTGGATATATGAGCGAAGGGATAAGCGTACATTACGGTGAGATAGCCCTGAAAGGGAAGCTGAGATCGAAGTTCGAGAAAATCCTTGTAAATAATATACGCTACACGACGGGATACAACTCGCAAGTTGTTTGGAACAGGCTTCTTATAGAAAGTCGGGATTGGAACGCAATGGAAGCGTTGTCTATCACCCCGGGAATCGCGTGGGTTGGTAAATATGTGTCGATAAACAGGAACATCTCCGATCTTGAGGAGAACCTTAAAGAAATACTACAGAAATACGATCAGAGGATAAATCTGGACGTTAAAAGGATAGACAAGAGCTTTGAAAGCACTTCTCTCGAACTTAAACAAAAGCTCACAAAGGATATGGCGATACAGATATCCACGACACGTCCAAAAGTGCAGATCGAGATAATGAAGGATAGCTACATAATAAACTACGATATCACGCGGGGCATCGGCGGTGTGCCTTCCGGCAGCGCAGGAAAGGTCATCTCCCTTTTCTCTGGCGGTATAGATTCGGCGGTAGCACCCTTTGAGATGATGAAAAGAGGATGCACCGTGGATCTGCTGCACGTATATGCAGTCGCTGGAAGCCCACAGGTTCTCGACACTAAGGTCGGCGAGCTGGCTAGAAGGTTATCGTTACTCTCGCCTTTAAAGCTATACATGGTGCCGTTTTACTTCTTTAATCTGAAAGTCATATCGATAAACCCGAGGTACGAGCTCGTCATGTTCAAGAGATTCCTGCTGAAGTTGGCAGAGGAACTTTGTTCTTCTTACGGTTACAAAGGGATAGCCACAGGAGATTCCTTATCGCAAGTGGCATCACAGACTTTAGACAACATAAGCTCGATAAGCTATGGGATAGACGTGCCTGTGTTTAGACCGCTGCTATCTCACAATAAAGAGGAGATAATAAACAAAGCAAAGATTTATGGCACTTACGACACATCGATAAAAGCTTACAAAGACTGCTGCTCTCTCGTTTCGAAAAAGCCATTGACTATGGCTACTATGGAGAAAGTTTCTGAATTCGAGAAGAAGCTGGATCTCGATGGCATAGTGAGGGAAAGCCTATCCAAACTCAACGTTGAATCCTTCGATTACCGTGCGGAGAAGCGGTCGTAGTACGCGCTATCAGCCATCAAACATTAAGACCGTCATTCTCTTATCTTATTGAGCCTGGAATAGTTGTATATGAACAATTGTGCGTAACCTGCATAAGCACCGAAGTATTTTGTCATAGCGTCCCTTTTCGATCTGTAGTCCTTCGCGTCTTTTATTATATGGCTGTAATAGCTCGATAAAATCCTAAGCATCCATACATCCATGGGGAAAGCCGCCAGATCGTGAAGACCGTACAGGAGTACGCAGTCCAAAACCTTTTCGCCTACGCCCTTTATGTCAAAAAGACGATTTTTGATCTCATCTATGGACATGGAGCTGTCAATATTATACTTGTAAAAGCCTTCCACCGCAGACACCACAAATTCCGTTCTGAATCCCAGCTTGAAAGCTTTCAGGGTCCCGATGCCCCTGTTGCAGATATCCATGAAATCTGGGAATCTGTATACAGTCACACCTTCGAAGTCCTCGGCTTCCCCGTAAAATCTTGACATAGCCGAGATCCTCTTCTGTATAATAGGAACGTTCGACTGTATAGACAGGATAAAACTAAGAGTAGCCGGCCATAGATGGTCGTTTATTACTCTAAGTCCGCTGGAATATCTTATAGCTTTGTCCAAAAAATCGTCCTTGTCCAATTCTGCTTTTATAGAAGTTATATCGTCGTTCAGCCCAAGCCTGTTCCTGATCTCTGCTTCGCTGCATCCAATATACTCTATTCTGTTCCCTATCTGCTTGGCTTTGATAGGTCTGTCCAGAAAAGTAAACCACGAATCCCCTATTTTTTGCCAGGAGAAGGTCTGCCCCGCTTTTAGCGTATCGTCGAGAGAAAAGTCTTCAACCTGCATTTTCATATTTATCAGTATAAGAATCAAGTTTATATAAATGACAGCTACTAGGATCAAATCAAATATTTATGCAGCGGCCTCATACGACTGCGTTTTGCGCCGCTTTGTATTCATGCGGAATCCATGTTCTTGTAGGCTAAAAGCATGTTCCTGTTGTCGCCGTTCTCTTCGAAGCCGGAACGTATCTTCTGAAGAATCTGGTCTCTATCGAAGGTTTTTGAGCACAGGATTATCATATTTCCAGATGTGAGCGGACTGTTTATTGTGTATACTTTGAACAGCTTTCGCAATTTAGAAATGTATCGTTCTAAATAGACGAGAGCCGATAGGTTTAAAGCGTAATTTATAGCCATCACACCCTCGTCCTTGAGTACATTGAACGCATCGTTTGCAAATTCCTCCTTAAGAAAAACGTCTGGGATATGGTCTCTTTCATACGCATCCAGAACAAGTATATCATACTTTCCTTTGTATCTTTTGATATATTCTGAACCGTCCTCTGTGATTATGTTTATATCCTCGAGTTTCCCGTGTAGAAATGCCTTCGAAAGCTCCACCATCGGTTTGCTGATCTCCAGCACATCCATGTTTATTTTCTTATAAAGATGCACCATCTGATACGGGATGGTTCCACCACCGAGACCTATCATCGCAATTTTTGGGTTTTCGTATAAAGCTGGCAAAGGCGTGAAATAATCCCAGTACGATCCCGTGTAAAGCGATTTTTTATTTAATCTCGAATACACCACATTGTTTATTTTCAGAGTCAGTTCATCTTTGTTTTCCACGATAGAAAGCGTGTCAGCACCGTCTTTCACGGAGCGTATTACACTCTCCCGCCGCAATTTCCTGAAAATGTTTCTGAAAAATTCTAACATATCCCATCCTCATTTTGTTATAGCGCTCGGCCACCAATTGTATCGCGATAAGATAAACATAAAAGAAGGTATTATTATAAGTATCGATAGGAACGTATCCAATAGTATGCCAGTCCCCACTATAAAGCCGATCTCCGCTACCAGTGGGATTCCAGTTAAAGACAAGCCAAAGAATACGGATGCTAATATGACCCCTATGCTTATTATTACCGGCCCGCTTTTGGACAACCCTTCGCGAACGGCATCCGCATTTTTGTACCCGCGTTTTGAGTACTCTCTTATTCTCATGACTAAGAATATGTCATAATCTACGCCGACACCCATCATGTTTGTTATAAGAAAAACCTGCGCAAAAATTATAAAAGGCAGCGATAGGACAACGTAGAAAACAAATATGGTAAGCGCATTTGCGATCGTAATCATAGCAACAAGCATGAGCACTAATCTAAGCGGTGTGACTATGGAGAATAGTATTATAGATATTATTGTGAATATGACTATCCCGAGTATTGTCATGAGGGGATAAATATCGCCGTTTATGGGATTATAAGCCGCAGCCAGGAAACTTACTGTGCCATTCAACTTGTATTTGACGCCACTGCTCGCCAGATAAGAGTTTATAGAATTGTATGTGTTTATTGCTTGTCTATTGAATGCCAAATTTTTCAGGTATATATTGTAACTGCTGCTCGAAGATTCAACCGGAATCACGGAATAGACGCCTGGTGTGCTTTTTACCGTATTCAGTACGGTGGTTACGTTTATCGGCGGCGTTTTTCCACCCTGCAATGTAAAAAGTATAGGGTCTAGAGGGTCGTATCCGAAATTATTGGTTGACACGTAAAAAGCGCTTTTAGTGGAGGAATTCGGCAGCAAACCCAGTATATTGAAACCTGGCGTTACAGTTATAAAAACATAAAAGCATGCCACAGACGCCGCAACGAACAAAGCTATTATCTTTTTAGCATGCTTTCTATCGAATTTACCGATTCTATCGAATACACTACCGATGGAATCGCTGCCTTTTCCGTTGAAACGCATCAGCTTGTCGCCACTCGAATGCAATATTGCAGGCAGAAAAGTAAGCGCTGACAACAGTACCACGCTGATCCCAACAGCGTTCAAGGTCCCCGATCTACCGATAAATGGCAGCGCAAACAGTGAAAGAACAATGTAAGCGCTTATAACGGTCAATCCGCTGACAAAAACCGCACTGCCTGCCCAATTGAATGCAGAAGCAGCTGCTTTTTGCTGGTTTTGCCCGCTTATCCGTTCCTGCTTATATCGATATAAGATGTAAATTATATAGTCGGTGCTGAGTCCGAGCATCAATATGGAAGTCAGCACAGGGTCGAAAAAGAAGATGGATGTATTAAGTATGAAATGGAATATAAAATAAAATAGGGAGTAGGATATGATTATATCGACCATGAATATAAGAAAAGGCACGAAAGCAGCTATCGGCGACTTGAATATTACACCGGTGATTATTATTGCCAGAAACAATCCCGCGACTATGGCGATGAGAGTTCCTGAAAGTGTGCTCGATTCTATCGAATTCTGGATAACCTGTGCGCCGGTGATATAGACCTTAACTCCGTTGTTTTTGGCGAGGCTGTTTATGGTGGAAGATGCATTAGAGTAGTTGCGGACAGACATCGTTACCACTGTGGTGTTATGTGTAGGATTAACCAGCTGTGAGACGATAGCCGAAGCCGGCATCAACGGGTAATCTGGGAAGTTGTGAGATAGATATACTTGTTGCGGTGTGGAGTTATAGTAACCTCGAACGACTCCGTTTACGAAAGCGGACAGAGACGGTCCGGCTATTATCTTACCGCCGGATACATTGAAGATGGAAACGGATAGCTTTGCATACAACGAAGACGCTATACCAGATAGAACCGTACTATTGATAGTCTGATTCGTATGCGCCCGAAGATACGCAGCTTTGGCCTCAGCAGCATAGTTGTAGATTAAGGCATAGATAGTGCTGAGAGAAGCATTTTCGGACGTGTATATAGAAGTAACATGGCTTTGTGGGAATACGGAAACCAAATCCGTCAAGAAAATCTTAGAAGAATTGGAATAGATGTTTTGGCTCTGCACCACAATAACGATTTGTTGCAAGGATGAATTGGAAGCAGACCCGTTTATGTGCGAATAATTAGAACTGCCGGTTATGTTGTAAGAAACCACCGAAAAAAGTTTTGGTGCGAATGGCAGCGAGACTATGAATATGCTTATCCATAGTGCTATTATTAGTTTTCTGTGCCTTTTTATCCAGGAGTCGTACTTTTGTGTGTCGATCAGCATAACTTATAATTGAAAATATAACTTTCAGCGTTTATAAAATTTGATATTATACCTTTTTTAAACTTACCTGACCGCTCTGCCCAGGTCTGTTAATCACCACTGCATTGCCCGCAGAAGTTTCAATTATACAGCCCTTTGTGACTATATTTCTCCTGGCGTAGGATCTGTCTGCTTTGTTCTCTATCACCCTTACTAGGGTTACTTTGCTGAATTCTTTTTTAGCAGGGTCGAACAGATTCCCCGTTTTTACAGTAAGAAGCCTTGTCTTGCTGTTCCCTCCGAGAGTTCTAACGGAATTTCTCTTGTCTATATCGCCTATTTGGACAGATATAGTCGTAGCTACGGTTTCGCTCTTCCTTTTGTCCCTTCTCTTGCCTTTAAACCCGCCTCCTCTTTTCTTTAAGCTTGGGCTCGTACTTTTTGACATATTATTCTTATCTTATAAGCAAGTGCCTATATAAATCTTATCAAGTCTGGCGTTTAGAATGCTTCTAGAGACTCCATCGTGATACCTCGATCTTAAAATGATTCCCTTTCACATTACGGCTCTATGGATTCCAGTATTTCTACTTTCAGCTTGTTCTTTATGCGTTTCTTGAATTCCTCCGCCTCTTTTTTAGTGCCGATGCCAGATCCATAATGTGCAGGTATGGTGAGGTCTGCCCCTATTGCGGCTGCGGCTTCAGCGGCTTCTTCCGGGGTCATTACGTATATGCCACTTATGGGAAGAAGAGCCACATCGGTTTTTATATCCTTCATCTCCTCTATGAAATCCGTGTCTCCGGCTATATAGAATCGTATATCATCTACTATAAACACATAGCCTACGTTCCCTTTTGCTTTGGGATGGAAGACTTCTTTCTCAGAACGGAACTTGTTTGTATTGTATGATGGTACCGTTTTTACTGTAATATCATCGATGATTTTAACTTCAAACGGCTCTACAAAGAGCTTTTTGTTTTTAAATTGCCCGAGTTTATCTTTGCAGTCCTTTGGAGCGATCATCGTGCTCGCCTCTTTTATCACTTTTTTGAGACTGCTCGGGTCGAGATGATCGTAATGGTCGTGTGTTATAAGTACTATATCCGCGTCGTTGTAATTTTTCTCTATTTTATAAGGATCGGTATAGACTATCTTGGATTTACCCTCAACTTTAAAGCAATTGTGATGCAGCCATTCTAATTTTACGCCCTTATAATTCATAGTTAATATAAGTATGGCTAGTATAAATCCATTAAACTTTGTCGGTAAAGAAAAATAATTAAATTCGAAGTAGCCAGGCACAACTCCGTATCTCTATTGTGTTTCTCCTCTTAGCTTTCTGTAAGTGAATTGTGCAGCGTCCTCACGAAGCATATAAGTATGATAGATCGGGAAGAGAAGTATCCCATAAACTATTTTATAAAGACGATGCTTTAATCGAACATGGAAACATCACAAACGTATCCAAAGAGAAAAATGATTTTCTCGGAGGCTAAATGATACTCGGAAAGGATGATATAAAAGACCACCTAAACGAAGGGAATCTCAAAATAATCCCTTTAACAGGGGATACTATAAGAGAGAATGGAGTAGATCTTAGAGTAGGAAACGAAATAATGAGATTCGTCAAATCTAATGGGATAATAAAAGCAGCGGATGGAAATTCTATTGATTCTGTGTCGATAAAAGAGAAAATAAACGGTAGTTTCGTGTTGCAACCGAACGAACATATACTTATAAAGATAAAAGAAAAAATTAAAATGCCAGATAATCTGGTCGGATTCTGCAATTTAAGATCTACATTTGCCCGCTTAGGCATGTCTATACCTCCAACTATAGTCGATGCGGGCTATGAAGGAGACCTTACTATAGGCGTGTCGGGCGGAGCGGTTCCGATAGAAATAGAGGTAGGGATGCGATTCCTGCACTTGGTATTCAGCACTACAGTTAATGGTGTTAAAGAACCTTATACCGGGAAATATCAAAATAGTGAGGGTGTGACGGGTGCAAAGATATAAATCCAGTATTTCCGAAAGTGGTAATGGATTTAAACTTAGAAGGTATTAACAAGTTATGATGCGAGCATTTAAATACAGAATTTATCCTACAAAGAAGCAGGAAAGGCCGAAGAAGATGGCATTTGATTGTCGCTTTCGGAAGGACTGAAATATATGAAAAGAAGTTCAAAAAACTGGAAAAAGTACCACAAAGACAGGTGGAAGACCAGAAAGAAGAAAATGCTTGAAAGAAAAAGGAGAAGAAGATTAATGCGCGAAAGAAGCGCATAGACAGCTTCAGTGCTTGCACTACCCACTTAAAAGCACTATTTTGGATTTATTAATTGATAGAACGCTTTAGATTCTAAATGCAGGGGTAGCGAAGTTCGGTCCAACGCGCAGGACTTAAGTTCTGCTTTGCTCCAACAGTGCGAATAAGATATCCTGTGGCTTAGCGCCCCCGTGGGTTCGAATCCCACCCCCTGCAAGTATTTTACAGCCAATTTAGGATTAGAACGATGCATAACGGCCGCGGTCTAAGGTATAACTCCGTATTTCTCTTGTGTTTTTCCCGTGGAATCATAAGAGTCTTTCGTAACCGAATTATACACCGTCCTAGTTTAGGATACAAGCTATTTAAGGTAATACAAACAATTCTACTCATGGAACAAGAGGATATTTTTGTCGCACTGCCGTTTACTGTAAAGACATACTATGACGATCTGAAGACGGAAATATCCAGAATAGACAATTATTTGGATAAGATATCGGAGATACACGCCTCGAACAAAAAGAAATTAAAGGAAATTACCGATGCTCTTTTAAATATGAACAATGACATCAGAAAGCTATTCGCTGATATAAGCAGCGATAAGAACAAATGAAGACTGCGAACAGAAAGCATAATCCATCGTTTTATAAACTTTCAATCATACTTAATAATATGCAGGGATAGCGAAGCCTGGCCAAACGTGACAGACTCAAGAATTCATGTTTGGGTCATCTGTTCCCTTTGTGGGTTCGGGAGTTCAAATCTCCCTCCCTGCATATTTACGGGAGGATAATGCTATATCCGAGAAAATCAACGCTTTTACGACGTAGCCTCTGTAATGTGAAATTAGAAAGTTATGGACAGCATTTTATTATCGAAAGAAATACCCGAAAGGTTAAAAGACACTTTTACACTTTTTCCCGCATCGATTGCTATCTCCATATCCCTGTTGACCTCCTGCCGGCATCCTTAAATGGCGCCGCATACTATTGACTTATATGGTGAACATAATATCTAGACTTGAGAAGAAAGCAAACATATCTGGCAACAACGCGCTCAAGTATTTATATAAGTTCTTTTCTGAAGAGTTTGTTATGACAAACGATCGAGCGAATCTCGATCAAAGGAGGTTTTTATGCCGTACATAGCTAAGGAAGACAGGGAAAAGCTTGCTGACTCGATAGAGGCTGTAGCGGAGGACACGGCCTTGCAACTCAGGTCATTGGACACGTCTGCGAAATTGTCCACAGTCTATAGAGCGGCTTTTAAAACCATAGCAGACACCATATACAAGCTAGTAACAAAACAACCGATTAACCTAGTCTCCAGCGAACAGAAATTGGCAGGCAAGATATACGAATTGGACAGACAATACAACTATGATGCTGCATTCAATGGTGAGCTCAACTACTCTATAACACGGTTGATCCAGATCGTTCCCAAAAAAATGGTGCAGAGCGGTGTGTGGAAGGAAGAGCTCCGATATTGGGTGTATTCCCAGACTGTCGGTGCGCTCGTCCGTGCGCAGGATGACGTAAAAGCCCTGGCAGTCGCCTCAAACGACCCGAAAAATGACTGGATATTCGACGGGCTGGTAGGTGTTTTTGAAGACATAAAAGACGAGTACAAAAGAAGAGTGAACACCGCTTACGAAGCCGTACAGATAAGGAAATCAGGAGACTGCTACGACACGCCGTATCACACCGAGCTTGTCGACGCCAAAGATACAAAGGGCTGGCAGGAAGTAATGAAGGACTACAGACAACCCAAGCACTAAAGCAGGTTCGGATAATTTATTTGGCCTCCAAACCGCGGCATTTTCCATATATAAATGATGGTTCTGCCGCCTATTTTATAGACGATTCACCGGCAGTCTTAGTTATGGTTATAAGATTATCAGCTATGTTTTTCAACGTATCTTCATGAGTTACTATTATTATCTGGTTTATGTCGTTTATGCGGGTTATGCACGTGCAGAGTGCGTTTATGTCCTCTTTATCCAATCCGGATGTAGGTTCATCCATTAAGAGCGATTCATTTTTATTGATACCCCCAAGAAGAGCTGCTATCGAAGACAATGCCATTCTGTAAGCCAGAGCAACGGAAGTCTTCTCCCCTCCAGACAACGCTCTTGCATCGAGCATTTCGTTGTCGACAACGATCTTTACGTTATAATCATTATCTATATCTATCATATATTCGCTCTCGTTCCTTATCTCCAAGAATCTCGACTGGAACAGCGCTTTGAAGTCTTTGATGAACTTATTCCTCACGTATTCTCTTATATCTCGTATATCCTTTCTTAAATTATCCATCAAAGCCAAGAAGTTTTCCCGTTTTTCAGTTTCTTTTCTGAATTCATCGCGTTTTCTTATCTTCATCTTCAGCTCGTCCAATTTGGATCTGTTCTCTGATAGTTCAGAATCCCTAGATTCTATGTTACCTTTCAATCTTGAAGCATCCTCCGCCAGTTTACGTACGAGAGAAGATGCCTCTTTTTGTTTTCTCTCGATGTCATCCAGTTCTTCTTGTTTGAAATCAAGACTACTTAGATCCGACACTGTAATATCCAGTTCACTGTAAAGTCTTTCGATTTCCGCTTCTAAGGAATCCTTTCTAACTTTGTTAAGTTCCAACTCTTTTATCTCATTCCTTATTCTGTTTATCGTATCGAGTTCTGAACGTAATCTATTTATTTCGTTTGTAAGCAGTTTTTCTTCGGAAAGCAGATTTTCATAGAGCTTCCTGTCATTTTCAACCAGAGTTTTTATTTCGTTCAGGTTTATAGCAGTAAGCTCGATCGTTTTTGCGCCTATCCTTTTTGAGACATCACCATGTCTACTGGATAGTATCCCGAGTTCCTTTTCTATGGCTGTTTTAGTTCTGCCGCGTTTTTCCTGGTTTATTTTTTCGGAAAGCTCAGAAATTAAAATGTTATATTTTGATATCCTCGAGCCGTATTCCTTTTCAAGATGGCCGACATCGGTTATATTTTCACCGCATATTCGGCATATCTTGCTGGCCAGTGCAGCCCTTTTTTCCTCGTTTAACTCTATTATGTTAAAATTCAGTTGATTAATCCTGCCATTCAATTCGTCCACCAATAAACTTTCTTCCGCGTTCTTAAGGTCGTTTTCAGCTTTTTTTATCTCCTCAGCTATCTTTGTTTTTTCGGAAGTTAAGCTGCTGATCTCTATTTCTAAATTTTTTAGTTTGTCCATTTTTGATTCTTCCTGTGCTTTTTTCTCGTATAAGGATTTGTATGCGGATTTCTCGGCCTGCATTTTTTCATCTCTTTGGGCTTCCAGTTCCTTTAATCCCTTTTCTATTGCGTCTCCTCTTTTTTCGTCTATATTCGATATGTTCTTACTTTCAACCGTGATTTCTTTTTCTAGTCTGGATACGTCCTCCTTAAGTTTTTCTATGCGAGAAATTTTCTCCGATTTTTGTGCGGATAAGCGAGTATACTCGTTTTTCTTGCCGTTGTAAAATTTCAGTTCGCTGTCTATCTGCTCTGCTCTTATCTTGGCGTTTCTTAGTTCGTTTTCCAATTCCTCGAGCGTTTTTTTGGCATCGTTGTTGGCAGACACCAGTTCGTCTATCCTGCTCTCTATTTTAATGAGATCATTTTCGTCGACAACCAACGCCGCTTCGAGTTTTTTTGCGTTTGTTTCTTCCCGTATAAGCGTTATTACGTCTTTTAGCGTATCGTATGTATCTGCATATTTATTCAATTGAAGTAGCTGGTCTATGTACTCTTGTTTTGTCTGTCCGCTGTCGAATATAAGCTCCTTAAGCTCGTCCTGTTTTATGTAAGTAATGGATTCGAAAGTCTTTAGTGGGGTGTCGGATTCTATTTTTAGGACATTTAGTATGTAGTTATTTAGATCGGAAGCACGGTTTTGAAGATCTACGATCTCCTCATTTTTTCTTATCTCATTTACAGAATCGTCGTTGTTTACCCCGATTTTCGTGCGTTTTAGCCCCCTTTTTATGTGGTACTCCGAACCATTCTCTTCAAATTGCACAGATATTGATCCGTTCGTCGTCCCTCTGCGCAACAACATCTTTCCTTCTTCTTTCCCTTCCCCGATTTTTCCAAAGAGTGCGTATTCCAAAGCCATCAAAATAGAGGATTTGCCGCTGCCGGTGTTTCCTGTAATTATATTTATCCCATCAGTGAAATCTACCGTGGTCTGTCTGTGGCTTCTTATGTCCTTAAGCTCAATCTCTTTTATTATCATATTTCGAAAACCATTCCTCTGCTTTCTTTTTTATCCACAGCGTATCCATGCCGCTTTCGGTTGCTTCTATGAGCGATTTCGCTAGCAAGATCTGGTCCTCGCTGTAGTTTCTTTGCTTTAAAAAGGTGCTTTCTATTTTGTTTATATCTCCTTCCCGCAACTCGATAGGAACGTCCTCACTATCGGTAAATTTTGACGTATTGATGCTGATATAGGAGTAACCTTCTTCTCCAGCAGCTTTTTTTATCTCCGCAATATTCAATTCACTTTTTCTTCCCAAAATTTTACCATTTAATTTTATTACCAATATCTTTCCATTGTTATGCGATAGTTTGGATAGTATCTCTTCTTTTAAATCATCAGCGTTTTTGCCGTTTGCCGAGAATTCAAATATTTCCTTTTGTCGTGTATTTAGGACCTTGTATTCTATCGATGTTATGCCGCTATCATTGTATTCCACAACATAGAAACCCCTATTCGGATTGTCGACTATCTCTTTTTCATCGCAGTACTCCGTGGATCCTGGATACTGTATTACGCCTCCATCATAATCTATACTGTCTCTGTGTCCGTGCCAATGACCAGCTGCGTAGTAATCGAAACCGTGTGGAAGGCTTTCCGTGTCGAGGTCCTTGAATTGTTCACCCAGTGCGGATACTGCGTGGTGGAATACAAAGATTTTTATCCACGCATTGGAATCTATGTTGATCGACAATCTTTTAAAAATATCGTTTTCTACACGGCTCCTTTTGCCCTGTACACCGCATATAAACGCATTTTGGTAGGTTTCTCCTGCGAGTTCGAACGACTCCTGCGAGTTTTTTATATATCTTTTGGAATTCAAATTGGCTAATAAGCCATTCCGGTCGAAAAGCTCGAGTATGCTGTCCTTTTCTCCCATACCGACATCGTGAGACCCCGGAACTATAAACAATTTTATTCCAGCTTTTTTCAGCTTGTTCAGCTGATCGGTGACGAACAACAATGCATCCAGTGAAGGATTGCCTTCATTGAAAAGGTCACCAGAGTGCACTATAAAACCCACTTCATTTTGTACAGCGAAGTCTATGACCTGCCTAAAGATATCTTTTATATCAGCGTTTCTAGTATCATTTTTGTATACGGCCCCGATGTGTGTGTCGCCGACATGAATGAATTTCATGAATACTCTTTGAAGCTAATGAATTTAACCCTTTAGACAGCTCTTTTATGTTCTGTAGCATCCCCAGTTCGCCAAACAGCTATATCAAATATAAGTTAGAGCTGCAGCCTTTTAGCTGCACGTTTACTAATGCTGCTATATTTAGAAATTATAGAGTTCTTCGTTTAATTTGCATGCTCTTCGTATGGAAAGTTGTCAGATAGAATCTTTCTTTCTATATACTGTGTCTCTATTTTGTGCGACATATTGTTGATTGGTTCGCTCTCCTCGATCGCAAATTTTACACACTCTAATACAGCGTTTCCTACTTCGTTTGATTTTTTGTCGTCTTCATCGTCTCTTATGGCACCAATTTCTTCTAGTTTTGCTTTCGTATCGATGGGCAGCACCAATTGCAAAAAGTTAATTATAGTTTTGTCGTAGTTATCCCACATTTCCCCCAATTTCTGGCTGTAAGTCGCGTAGCTTTGATTTGTGGGAAATATCTTTCTATACGCTGCATTAATGCTTTCATCCTTCAGCGCTTCTTCGAGACCCTTCCTTTCCGCAGTTTCAATCAGTATTTTTACGATTTCATCCGGTCTTTCAACCAGTTCCCTGTTGATGGATTCTATGGTGCTGTAAAGATTATCAAGGTCCCCAATTAGCTTATTATATAAGTTCTTGCTCATGTAGGCTCTTTTGTACAATCGCGTTACGTCGAATTTTTTCGATTCGGCCCATAGCTTATTGTTTCTATTGATAGCTTCAAACGTCACAGGAGTCATCCAAGCCATTTCTGCACGCGATAAAAGTTCTCGGAGCGACAGCCGCTCAACGGTATAATGTACGACTTCTGCTAACGCACTTCCAAGTAGTTTGCTTGCTTCTTTCCCTCCAAGTATACCAGAATCAACAAGCCTGGCGTAAACCACCTCTCCTTTAGTACCGACAGACGAAATATAAGCGTCGACTATCTCTTCGTATTCACTAACGTAGTTAGAATTTTCGTTCAAAAATCCTTCGAGCCTTCGTTTTTGTTTATTGATTAACTTTGAGCGTATCTCACCGTCTATCCTACGTTCGTACTGCATGGTTTACCTCCTACTAAAACGGTTGTTAGCTTAGCGGAAACCGCACTCGCAGCCGTCCACTTAACACGTCCCAATCGCTTTTGTGTATTTAACCACTGTATAGTTTAATATTTAGATACCAACTTGTATATAAGGCTTTCGGTCCTCCTTTTTATGCTTATAACGCAGAATTAAGTTGTATCTCGGGTTTTATTTCAATCATGCGGTTAACATGGTATCGGTATGAGCTCGTCAACAATTTCGATTAATAAACAATGAGAAAGCCGGTGGTGCAGCACGGAATAGTCAACATATTTAGGTTATGGACATCGGTCTACCGTAATATTGTGCTATCAGCGTTGTCGCACAGCAACTTAAATGGTAGTATTAGTGTAACTTAA
>CAZYMW010000002.1:0-16665 GCA_964648605.1 Candidatus Woesearchaeota archaeon
GTATTCTGATCGCGGTCCCGCTGTGTCCTCTGCGCTGCCCTAAGTCCCCTGCGTGCTTTGCAGCCTTATGTTGGGATAACGCTTCCTCCGAGTCGAAAACCTTGCCGCATTCCGTGCATTCAAATTTTCCTTCCATGTTTTATCGATGCCTCCGATTATGCCGAGCACGAGTTGGAACTCCCGGAAGTAGATGAACTAGAGCCACCTTGTAACAACCCATATTTTTGAATGTAAGCAGCGACATTTTGCTGGCCGGAAGCGCTAAAAAGCGACCTGCCAATCGTAACATTCGCTGGCACAGACGAGAAATTTATTCCATGAGCTGCGTATATAACTGCCTCTTCAAACATATTTTGCGGGAAATACTCTGATAAGAACCTTTGTAGAACTGTGAATATCTGACTTTCGTTGTAGCCTTGGGCTGCCATCATCTCGATCAACGCAAGCTCTGCCGCGCCATGATTGCAATCGGGGAACATGGCCGGATTGTCGCAGCACGGCCTGAATGCGGCAGCCGAGACGTCCATAACCTCGTTTTCCTGGGCTGCCGTTAAGTTGATGAGATTAAGTCCTGCTAGTTTAAGTCTCCCTAAAGGAAGATAACCCCCTGTACTGGCGTACTGGTATGGATTCCCATAGCTAGACAGAGGACCTTTGGTTATTATGGAGTTATTATCGTTTACACCGATTGACCATAGCACATTAAGGAAGAACTCAGCATTGCTGCTGTTTATATACACATATCCACTGTAGGTTCCTGACATGATTTCCTCTTCGTACGGCGTGATTGTCTCATTGCTTTTCAAAACCGAATATATAAGAGTTGTTTCGTTCAAAGCACCGGAGGCTATCAACTGCTTAACGCTACCTCCCCACGTGATTGGAAGTTCGAAGCCGCCGGCAGGATAAATGACGTTCACTAGACGCTCTAAACTCAGTGTGTCGAGAGTCTGGGTAGGCGAAACCTGGAGTGGATCAACTAGATTGTTTACCTGACTATGGCCGAAAGGCAAGAGGTTCAAAATATACAGAGCGCTGAGAGCTATTACTACCCCTATAACGACCAAAAATAAGATCCTCTTAGAGCCAAAAAATGGTGTTTTTCTGCTTCTCTTGGAGTCTTTTGCGCTGTGCTCGTGCGACTTACCCTCTAATTCATGTTCTGCAGCCTTTAGTTTCGTTTCAACTGCGTTCAGCCTCGCCTCTGCATCCTCCAATTTCTTTATCAAATCTCTGTCTGTTTCGTCCATATACCAGCTTTCACGGTTAAGATTGTCTTTGAACTCTAAAGAAAAAGGTAGCGAAACGCCTTATTAATGTGCAATGAAATAGATTTCAGAGCAAAACTATTCATTTTGAGATGATTAAATTCGTCATTCCCATGCGACGTCGTTCTATCACGCCTTTAATTTCTAGTCCATTTAAAATTCTTGTGACTTTCGTTCTTGAAAGTCCGCTCTCTGTGACTAGCCTATTTTGAAGAATGGCTCCACGGTTCTTTCTTATAAGCGATAATAAGGACTTTTCCTGTCCAGAGAGACCGTTGGTGTTAACGTAATGCATCGTTTCTTTGGCTTTGTACTTAGCCCTTACTGCTCTGCGCATCGGCGTTAGATCCGCATTGACGTTCAGCAAAATACACCATAGGCCCTCGATTAATACCAGCAGGAAGCCGATTACAAAACCGCCTCCGCTAACTATAGTTACGGCAGCAAGGCTGATGATTACCACAGGAAAGAACGTGTTATTGATAAGTTTTGGACGCCAAACGGCTGATATGTTCAGAAGTATTATCACTATACCGATGACTACACCAAATAATCCTAAAAACTGGTGTATGCTGTATATCGACAGGAAAGGAAACAACATAGCGTATGACTGCATTTGCATGACCGTGAAAAGATTGGCTACACCGTCTAAAATTATCAAAACTCCACCTACTGTGCCCAAGATGAAAATAAGATCCAATCTGTGCGAGTTGCTGTTCTTAACCATATTTCGATTCAATAAAATCACAGTCGCAATTTTAATATCTTTAAAATAGATGAGATTGCTGTCTCTCTTGGAAAGAATCTCACAGATGAGTGTGCACTGCATTCTCAAACAGAAACTTAAGCTTTTAAATCCTGAACGGCCATAGTAGAAATGGAAAAATATACCTGTCCGATGCACCCTCAGGTAAAATCGACGAAACCGGACAAATGTCCGTATTGCGGCATGAAGCTAGTGAAAGAAAAGTAAATAACTTCTTTGAGCGAAATTTTAAACTGTCCCATTAGACTAAAGCTGACGATAATAAAGATAGACGTAGAAAGTTCGAATTGGGCGTATTGAATGTGGTGATGTTTATTATCGATTGATAAAGATATCGGGACGATATACATACAATGTTACTAAAGAATCCGACAAGACGATGAACCTTTTCTTCGGTCTGGATTAAGCGCTAAGATGACAAGATCGAGTTATATAAAGCTAAAATCAGCGGTTAAGGTTGATATTGAGAAACGTTACTTACATATTTTTAACAGCATTACTTTGATAATATTTTAGAGAGTAAAAGCAGACTGATTATTTTTTATGCTTGACAAGGAAACTGAATATGCCTGATATAGCTGTAACCGTAACCGATAGGAGCAACAGACTAAACGCAAACGATATAGCATAAGATGAGGATGTGCCGGCCGCCCCGAAACCGAATAGATAGTTAAAGCCGTATGCTGCCGGATGAACCTTGTGAGATGTTTATGGACGACTCGGTCAATGTTACCGCCGACGTGCCGATACCTACAGCATGAACAGCACCGAACACAAATAGTGATACTAACAATAGTAATATAGAGGACGCTAAAAATTTCTTGGATAGCATGATAGTTAATATAAACTATATTAAACGTTTCTTTCTAACGCTTTCACCGCCTTTTGAATCCTATCCTTAAACTCCTCCTCTTCTCCGGCTTTGTATGTTGTCCTAGGCCACATAAAACCTCTGAGGCCATCACCTTTGTTTCTGGGGATTACATGGATATGCAAATGCGGTACGCTCTGACTTACTATATTGTTGTTGATGATGAGTATACCATCGGAAGATACCGCATTTTTAACGGCTAAAGACAGTTTCTTCGAAGCTGCCCCTAGACTGCATAGAATCGAATCACTGGCTTCCATCACGTTTTCTATATGCTTTTTTGGTACAAGCAGGCAGTGCCCGCGGAATATCGGTCTATTGTCGAGAAAAGCAACACAATGCTCGTCCTCGAATACGATGTAAGCGTCTATTTTTTTAGCTATTATCTGGCAGAACCTACAGTCATCCATTTTAATAGTTCAACACCATGCGTATAAAACTTTAATTTGTAGCTGGATGCAATGAACGACCTATTCTATCCGTTAAAATTCAAAGTTTTATCGTTTTGAGATTCTCAGTTTTCTGTTCTAAAGCACCCATGATCTTGTCTAGGCTATTTTCGGCGTCGATATCCTTTAATTTAAGCCTCCACGGTCTATCTATGTGCCTGCCGCCATAAACTCCGAATTCCTTCATTATTGAGAGGGGAGCACTTTTTTGATTTTTTAAAGCTGCTCTTGGCTTATACGATCTTACTGTAAGTATCAACCATTCGGCTCCAGAAAACGATTTTATCTTCTTGATGCCGACCAATACATTTGTTAAAGCATTTAGTGTTACTCGGCTTTCTTCACGCGCTTCTTTAGCTTCTGGACTAGTTGTAGGGCTAGAAAGACCTTCGTTTTTGCTTGTTTCATACATCTTTTGTAAAGCAGCCTGTGCCCTCTGGTTTTTTTCACCGTAGATTTTCTTCAGATAATCTCCATCCAAAATGATCTCAAATGCTACACCGCTGCCGGTCACCATAATCACTCTAAAATTTGTAATCAATAGAGTGTCAGCCCTAAACCTTGGCATACCATAAGGATTACCACTGCTAATTGGTTTTGTGTTAGCGGCATGTTTAGCGCTTTCGGAAAGTGCCTTTTCATATCGACCTATCTGCTGGCTGTCTTTTTGCATAGTTTTCATACCGTAGTGTGAACTGAGCCGGCCGACGATCGCTAGTACATGCACTATTTCATAATCTGTCCACTCGGCTTCTAATTCTGGGCCCTTATAACTCGCAATAACGCTCTCTCCTTGCACTAAAACATTATCATTGTCCATAAAACTGATTTCGAAGTGCTACTGATCCTCTCACGGCATTTAACCAGCAATAATTACAATACATGTCATTTTAAAAGTGTGTAAACTTTATGTAGATAGTGGGTTGTTGTCTCAGCGAGGTGCATTCAGATCTCGGCTGCGGCCGTTTTATATAAAATCATGTGACAGCGCAAAGAAACGCTTCTAAGCCGAGACCTATGCTCAGTCATATACGATGCTTCGAAAGTCAAATGTCTTTAGTATCGAACTAAATCATAACCTTTCTATAAACATCGGAGTGAATTTAGTAGAGCCATTGACAAAGTGTTTTGGCTCTGTATACATTTTATCGGGATTATCGCGGTCAAAGGTTATCCGCTTAAATTCCGCATCGAGATTGCGTCTTCTGAAGTCACTTCTGATGTGTTCGATGAAACCAGCGGGTGTCCTTTTAAAGGAATCTTGATCGATATAGGGGTTAAAAGCTATTTTAGCAGCACCTTTCTTTTCAGCTCTCCGTTTTAGATCCTCGTAAACAACACCGAATATCCACCCTCTGTTAAAGTCGTCACTTCCCTCTACAGAATCAACCATAAACTTCCTGTCACTGTCGACCGGGAACTGTCTGTCCTGAAAATAGCAGATGGCACTTCCCATAACTTTTCCATTTACGCTGTACTTTATAAGGCTGAACCTTTTATCCTCGCAATAATCACACACGGCATCGCTGTAAGGAAGGTAAGAATATGCTCTTTGTACCTTGCCGTCATAATCTAAAGGATTGTTGCTCTCCACGGCTTTGATTACCATTTTTCTATCATCAACTAAAACTGGATACTCCCTCTCATCCACTTCCTGTGAATTCTTCACAAGATTTTCCAGTCTACTTTTTTTATTTTCATCGTTTTTCATGCTCTTCACCTCTCTTTTTATAGAGAATAACTTATATAAATACTTTTCGCTATTAAATAGTTGTATATTTTTCGCTTTAAAATGGACATCAGAAAAAGACTGTTATAAAGACGGGTTCTCTTAATCATTTTTATACAAATCTATATCGGCGGTATTTAAGGAACAATTGTTAGATTAATCAACCACTTTTTAATTTGCCGGCTACTAATAAAAGCGTTGATTTTCTTGTAGATAATTATATCCATAAAAATTGGTGGGAGAAATATATGCTATTTCAAGGAAATGTCACAAGTTTATTAAAGATCTCCAATATAATTGAATATAAAATTCCACCTTTCATCCTATCACTTGGGGAAAAAGTCAGCCGAATTAAGTAAAATGATGAAAAGAAACAATAGAATAGCTTACATCCAGAACGCTATCGATTTTCGTAAAGACCCAAAGATGATAGAGGAAGGAGACAGGAAAAATACCGTTGCACTTAAAAGAATCGGCTTGGATCCAGAGCTTCTCGATTTACGGCAGTATTTCTCTAGACAAAAACGCCTGGGGAAGAAACTCGATAGGTTTGGCGGAGTCTGGGTGCGTGTCGGTAACACGTTAGTTCTTAGGCAAGCAATGAAACTAAGCGGATTTAATGTGATATTGAAGAAGCACTACTTTGTTTATGCTGGTTACAGTGCGGGAGTGTGCGTACTCGCGCCGTCCCTGCACGGTCTACAGATGGACGATGATCCATCGCAGATGCCGTATGGGAGAAGGTCAAGGTTATCCGCTTGAATTCCGCATCAAGATTGCGTCTTCTGATGATACCAATAAACTCAATAGGCGTCCTTTTATGGGAATCATTAAAGGAGACTATAGAAACCACAGATTTACTAATTTCCAAAGGAGTGACTAAATCCGAAAGTCATAAAAATTCTTTTTCAAAAGAACTTATATTGATGTTAATTTGGATTTTGTACGGATATTTTCCGCGCTTAAGTAACGATATAGAGGCTATAAGAAAGTTTAAGAGGAAAAATACAAGGAAATCAATGGAAACCGTGCTTTCAGCGAATTTATATCCGCTTTAGCGCCGCGTCTATCTCGGCAGAAACTTTATATTTATACACCTCAATTTGATATTACAATAATATGACTCACCAAATAATAGATAGGGCCTGCTATAAATTCATCCGCTTTAGGAGAGGGATACTGCGGATGTCAGAGGTATCAAAAATACACAAGAAACTCGGTATACGATTAAGCAAGTTGCTTTCGTATTACATAATAATGCTAGTAAATAAAAGGGAGAGGAAACCACTGTGGCATAAATTACTCGCTTTATTGAGCAGGTACAATGCTTCCGCCAAGTACGGCTTAAAATTCAGCGAAAGTAGCAGTATAAGCGACGTTTTTGCTGATGGAGTTTACACGCTTTACGACGAGTTTATCCCGGCTAAAGACGACATTGTTGTCGATATAGGTGCTCAGTATGGGGATTACTCTGTGCTGTGCAGCAAATATTACGGCGCGAAAGTATACACATTCGAGCCTTTGCTTAATAATTTTAAAGAGATAAAAAAGAATGCACGATTAAACGGAATTGGACAGAATAGACTTAAAGTATACAATGTAGCAATCGGGAGTAAAAACTACTCGGGCTACATAAACTACATAGGGGATATGGCCAATAAATTCCATAAAAACAGCAAAAAAATAAAAACGGCATTTAGAACTTTAGATAGTTTCAAACTCAATCCAACGATACTAAAGATAGATGTTGAAGGATTTGAATTGGAGGTTTTGGCCGGAGCGATACGCACAATCTCAAAATACCGACCTAAAATAATAATAGAGACGCACAGCGCCAGCTTGGAATATAAAACTAAAACAAGGCTTGATAGGTTGGGCTATATCCTAAAACACGAAGAGATCCAAAAGCGCAATACTAACTCTGCATTTGACAAAGTAACAAACCTATTTTTTAGTGCTGTCTAAAAGGTCGATCTAATCCGTAATAGAACGGTCTAAAGTTCGAATGCGAATACAATCTCTGCAGCCACATACGCTGCACTGTGTTATCACCACAAAAGTGGGGAATAACTGTCCGATTGTGCGTCTAACGCCGAGAAATGATGGGGCTGCCAGGATTTGAACCTGGATCAAGCGGTTTCTTCTAATCATTCCTTACGGTCATTTTTCCAGTCCAGCTGGAGCCGCTGATTCTACCGGATTAGACTACAGCCCCTTACACTTCTTAAGTGAATATCCTGTATTTATCGCTTTCACTAATCTCTTCCAATATTCTTTGCTCTATCTCGTGGCTTATGCTGGAGGATAACTGGAGCCTGTCATCTATATCTGCATACGATTCGAACGGTTTTTTCTGTCTCTCCGCTATTGTTTTCTGCGTCATCTTCTTGCCGAGCCCAGGTATAAGCTCGAGTGCGTGTAGCCTTACATTTACAGGCCCAAGAGTGTTAAGTATGCCAACGTATTTCTTTTCATTTTCTTGTACAGCTTTATGCACTAAGTCCCTGAGATTCTGCATGCCCGCTTCACTAAGCTTATTCGGGGTAATCCTTCTTATTATGTGGTGTATTTCGTTCCTTTTCTCCTCCCCTATATAGACCTTTTTTCCGGGTTCGACAGTTACATCCTTCTTTAAGCTTGCAAGAAGCAGCGACAGCGATTCTGTTAGTATTATAACGGATGGCCTGCGGTCCTTTGTTTCAACCAGCCCGTAGGGAAGATGTTCTATAACATAGGCATATTCGTCTCTTCCCATAGTATTATTGCTCTTACGTTTGTTATAAATGTTTCTTGATTACGGCAAGAATATTCTTTATATCTTCATCTTTTATGACGGATTTAAGCGGTGAGAGTATAGCCCTTACCTGCTCGACGGATGTGGGGGCTATGTCTATAAGCATCCTAACATAGTCATCTCTAATATTCAAGTTAAGGTCTACAAGCTCCTTGAAAGTCTTTCCAAAATCGTCTATTTTCACGTTTTTCTTTATATGTTCCACGAGTTTTTTGCCCTGTTCATAATTAGTATCTATACTATCGAAGTAATTCTCTTTTACTTCGCTCTCACTAAGCATCTTTTCGTCTATTATTTGATATTCCATGTTATAATTTCCTTAAATGTACAGGTAGGAGGTCGACCGTCTTCTTAGCAGAACCCTGTATAACCTCCACTGTGTAAGCTTTTCCTTTCTTCTGCACCACTACTCCAGATATCCCAAAAAACCTTCTATGCGGGATGTTTTTCTGGAAGTAGGCTGCAGGAGCGATCAAGACTCTCTCTCCATTTTTGAAAGACTGCAATGCCTTTCTAAGCTCTATCCTGCCCTTTTTACCCTTAGGGATAGCAAGGCGTTTCCTGGATCTTCTGTGTGCTCCTTTTCCTGTTACTGACATATCTCAACGGTTCCGAAAGCTGGAATTTTTAGTCGGATAAACTGAATTTGAATGCGTTGCCATAGTTTATTGATCCGCCTTTGTTTAAACTCGTGCTTGCTTTCCAAAGCACCATACTTATATTTTAGCCGATTCGGAGTATTTAAGCTTTGGTCTGCAACACAATAAAAATCAGTATGGGCAAATATTTTACCCTAAAATTCAACTCACCTTTGCGCCCGGTTCGATCCTGCCTTTGCTTTCATCAGCGGACAATAGCATTATCTTATTATTGCTCAACGCGCCTAATATTAACACCTCCGACATGAAATTTGCGACCTGTTTCGGCTCGAAGTTGGTCACAGCTACCACCGTTCTTCCAATAAGCGATTCCTTATCGTAATTGGTTATATGAGCGGACGATCTTTTCCTGCCCAACTCGCTTCCAAAATCTATTTCCAGCTTATAAGCTGGCTTTTTAGCTTCGGGAAAGTCCTCTATTTTTATTATGCGCCCGATCCTGATGTCTAATTTTTCAAAGTCCGAATATTCCACTATTCTACACCTCTTTATAAATCTGCAGAGGGAGGGATTCGAACCCTCGAAGGCCTGAGCCATAAGGTCCTTAGCCTTACACGTTTGACCGCTTCGTTACCTCTGCACGAATAAGTTTAATTATGTCGCTGCTTATAAATAATCCTCTATTTGAGGGCTGGTGCATAAACAGACTGCGATCTGGTGGCGTATTAGTGATTTATCTCGGTCCTGCATTCATAAGCCTCACCTCTTAACGGTCGAAGGGTTTTCCATGAGCGAATTATACAGCGACTCGCAGCTAACATGGGTTTTTAAAAGATCGCTTCTATTTTATTTATTTATATTTATTTTTCTAGATATAATTGTTGCCACAAAGAAAAGGAATATTGCAGTGCCTGCTATATACACTAATATACCCAACAAATCTATATGACTATTCATATTTCTTGGAAGCATCGTGATTAGATAGCCTAAAGTGAATACAAAATTGAGCGAAAATAACATTGTAAGTAACCACACCGTCCTTTTATTTAGTACTATCCTTCTTATTGCTGTGTCTGGATTTCTATAGAAATAACGGCTGAACTGTACTACAGAGAACATTACAAACGACCCAAGTATAAGGATTATTACGCTTTCTATAAGGTTACTATTCATACGAATCTTGCGAAATACTTTACCCACCAGAAAACTACGACTACAACCAAAGCGTAGGTTATAGTCCCTAACACGAATGCGGCAAGCATAAGATTAGTGTTTGAGTATACTGTGGCTAGGAGGTATAGAATAAAAGTAAACAAAAACATTATTGCTGCTAGTACCAACAAACTGAACGATTTAGTAGAATTCTTCATCTGTAGACCCCAGAAAAAGAGGGGAGCTTTGTTGTTTCTGTTCTTTAACAGCGAATATATACCGACTATAGACAATCCCGATGCTATCAATCCACTGAAAAATTCTATTATTACCCAGTAAAATTTGAAACTGCTGTATAGCATATTTATAAATCGAATTTAGATGATTTATAGCTATCTTTTATAAGCAGTAGTTAGACAGTGAAGTTTCGTTACACTACTTCCGAAAGATTGGTCGTGCAAAATTTATTAAAAACCAAATAATCCTTCGTATTCTTTGTGATCCATCCAGTCGAGTACAACTGCAATTATTTCTATTTTATCACCTGTGACAGACTAAAGAAGCCTCCAGCTATCGGGGAGGTTGTATATCCACAAGTTGTTTAATCCAACAAAGCTTTTATGGATAAGCTTTTTTCTAACATTTCTACCACAAAACGGATCCTTCTTCATGCTTTCGAACGCTCTTTTCATACCTCTTTTAATTGGATTACGGCGATCCGTTTAAATTTCGATGGGGCAAAAGAGAGTTCAAGATACGTTAATTCAGGCATCTGCGTTATAATAGATGGATGGGGTGGCTGGGATTTGAACCCAGGACAACCAACCTTTCCTTCTTACGATCCCGAAGCTGGTATCATACCAAGCTAGATCACCACCCCTCATAAATCATATGCCGATGTTTAACTTATAACCCTTTTATGATACTCGGGATAAGTGCCTATTTTCATGATTATGCTATCGGTCTTTATGGCTATGCCTTTCTTGCTGTTGATTATTTCTTTTGATGCTAGAACTGCTCTACCAAGGCCTACGAGCTCCCCTTTTAGCGTCGACATAAATATAAGCTCTCCGGCTTTGAAATTGTTCATCTTCGATATTCCTGGGACGGCAAGAGGCGATCCGTGGCAAACGCTGTCGACTGCGCTATCAGAGATGAATACTTTCGGCAGGAATCCGATTGTTCCCTCTATGTTTCTGATGCAGTAGTTGAGAAATCTATCGTCTTTTTCCTTTTCGTAGTAATACATAGCATCTTCGAGGTCCTGCAGCGTAACCAAGTGATCTTTCTCTGTAAGCGTGGATACTTTCGTTCTTCTAAGCTCCGCCATATTAGCTCCTACTCCGAGAATCTCCCCCATGTCATGGATAAGTTTTCTTATATAGGTTCCGGATTCGACTCCTGTCTTAAACAACACATCTTTCCCGTCTATTTCCAGTATATCAAAATAATAAATCTCCCGTTCTCTATACACTCTTTTTACATTTGATCTGACTGGCGGCATCTGCATTATTTTACCAGTAAACTCTCCAAAGATTTTTCTGAGTTCTTTTTCTTCGACTTCTTTGTGTAGATGCATCAGTGCTACGTATTCCTTTCCTCCGATAAGGAACACTGATATGGCTTTGTTTGCAGCGTTTAAAGCGAGGGGCAGAAGACCTGTCACAGCAGGATCTAAAGTGCCTGAATATCCAAGCTTTTTTACACCGAGAGGAGATAGCAAATCTTTCGCTATTACAGCAGCCGTCCGCGATCTTGTGTTGACAGGTTTGTCGAGAAGCACAAATCCGGTATCTATCTTTTGAATAAGCGTTCTTTTCTCGGGATAAACACCATAAGAATCGTCGGTTGCCTCATCCGACACTGTTATAAGCTCGTGCTCTACTCCGTGGAGAGGAAGCTCTTTTGCACCGTAGGATCGATTAATGCTCACTTCTGAAGACTTATGTAATTCAGGCATAATTTATGCAGTTCCTCTTTTTGGAGATGCGTGGAATCCACGACAAAATTAAATGGGGTGAGATCTTTTATTATATCTATACTGTATATGTTCTTGTAGACCTTCGCTGTCAATCTGTCTTTCTCTTTCATTAATTTGAGTGCTGAAGCGGATTCTATGCCGTCACGCTTCGATACTCTACGTGCTCTTTCTTCTACATCAACTTTCAGATAGATTTTTATCGTGGATGGAACATTGACTTTCCACGGCGCTACCCAACTGTCCAGTATAATGTTATCATTCGTTTTAATGTTCCGTATTATGTAGTTGTCAAGAGCTTTGTCGTACTGCGGGTGCTTCAATCTGAATCTTATCGCATCGAGACCTTTTTGAGACTCCCAGAATTCAAATTCTCTTGGTGGCATAAGCTCCCTCAACTTTGAACTAGCTGAGAAGTATTCGAGTCCGAGTGACTCGCTCAACCCGTGCGAAAGAGTTGATTTGCCGGAAGCGGTTAATCCCGAAATAATTATTCTCATATTTTAAGGTATAAGATTTTTGGCCAGGAGGTTACTGTTGTTGCTATAAACCGCTCGTAAACAGGTAAGATTGTCGCAATAATTGATTGCGGATGGTGATACGGAACACTGTTGCGTAAGTATATATTGTTTTAGTTGCGTGTAATTTATCTTGTAAACGTTAACGTTTGTAAGCACCTGGTTCTGTATGCTAAGCAGCGAATTGACTGGAAGTCCGTCTGTAAACACGAGACTGAATCCAGGTATAGTCTCATTAAGCAGGTATAACTTCACGAAAAGTGTATTTAAATTCTTGTTCGGAATGAACAAAAGACCTGGTGCATTTCCATAGGCATTAAGAGATAACGGTTCGCTTATGTACCCACCAGGTGCCTGAGCATACCCGCCTATATGTAGAGTGGCGTTAGTAGCTGAAGTCAAGATAAGGACTCCCCCAGGTATCACACTGCTATTGGTAGACTCTTTCGTACAACCTTGGCCATAAACACAATAGTTGGCTATCGGTAGCGGTCCTGCCGCTTGCTGTGTCAATTCATTGTAGATTTCCCCATATGGGTGTCCGACTGTAACGTTGCCGTTGCTAGAATTAAACGGTATTAGCACCTCCACCAACAATGTATCAGATGCGTTCCATACGACTCCGCCTACAACCATACTCGCCTCAATAGGTGCTACTCCGAGTGAGCTGCTTCCACCGAAAACGGCCACGTACTTGTAACTGCCGTTTCCAAGGTTGTTAGTGTTAGCTTCCGACTTCGATTCTATCATGGGGGCGAACTGCGTGAAATTTTCTGCTATTGTTGATATTGCTGAAAACTTCTCGATCTCACTCCCGCTTATAAGGGCATAAGTGGGTCTATGTATGAAATTTAGATATGTTGCATACTGATAAGGAGACGTAGCCTCGAAAAAGTATTTAGCGATCATAGATTGATAGCCGTATGCATTGCTTCCATCGGCTACAGATGTCCTGTTAGCTATTGCTTCTATCCAATAGCCATAATCCCACCATGCAATTACCGATGAGTTTACCGGCGTGTTTTGATTTATCCATAAGAGAGACGGACCCCAAAGAGCTAGACCGCTGCCGCTTTGCTGCGCCACCGTATAAGAATAGTTAAGACTCGTGTTTAGATCGATAGCAACCAGCACAACAGCCGCTATCACTATGACTGCGGTTATAATCATAACAGAGGATTTAGATTGTTTGAAAAACCTACTGCTGTTATGCACGAGGAACTTTGCTATAAACACGATTGCGAATGGTATGATTATAGCCGCCATTATATCCGTAGGCTCTAGAAGCCTTGTCTCTATATTGGAGAAGAATATGGTGAAGACGAACAGTATGAATGGTATTATATAAAGGATGTTCTCAACGTCGGATTCCACTATCTTGTCGAAAGCGAACATCAGAATAAGGACGACAACTATGCCCAAAGCCCCATATTTATACATATTTGATGTCTGGTTCAACGAGGAAAACACTATTATAAATACTAGGGATATCAGCGTCAGAATGACTATCGTTGATAGAACTTTTCTCTCTTTCTTATCGTATACAAACCAGCGAACCAGTGGTATGAGTGAAGCTGCCATAAACAGAGCTATAAAGGTATAGGAACTGGCGCTGGGCGTGTAAGTACCGCCCGTTAAGAGTATTATGAATGGGAGGGTTAACAGGAAGAACACGTACCAGTGCTTGAATCTCCTTGTGAAGAAATAGAGGAGGAATATGCCTGCCGCATAAAGGAGCAAAAAGTTGATCCCGATAGTTGACGCTGCGCCGCAGCTACCTGTGAGACCGCCGTATTCGCATACTCTTTGCAGAAGCGTCATACGCCCGAACTCGGCTATAGTAAGCGAGACTAAAGAGATTACTCCCACTCCGAGTGGATGGTAGAACTCACTGATTATATAAGAAAAAATGTGTTTTAGTCTTTGTATACCGCTTGCCGCTATCAATACTATCATGATTATTATGCTGTATAGCGCTATAGAGATTCCTTTGTTAAGCAAAGGTATCTTCAGTTTATTGTGGTATTTGTCATACACAAAAAGCTTGAATAAAACCATAACATAAGCAAGATACATAGGATAATACATCGGGTTGCTTATCAAAGCGGATAGATTTACAGCCACGAACGAGGCTCGTATAGCTATATAAAACCCAAAAGGAAGGAAAGCTAATAGATCTGATTTCTTATCGTAGTCCATCAGTATCATTACTATATAAACCAAAGGAACAAGGAAAGCAAGATATTTGAAATAACCGCTTGATATACCGGTGAAAGCTGTACCCAGCATGACCATGAAGCCGTACATTATTTTAGATTTTGTGCTCTTTGATTTAACGGCCTTTATGAGCATTAGTATAGTGAAAAGGATGAACATGTAGCCCATTGCAGTTTTTGTGGAAAAACCGGCATTAGTTCTGCTGAGAAAAGTCTGGAAAACGGGCAGAAACAGTGCACTGAGAGATGCTATGCGATAATCACCGAACAGATACAGTGCTATAAAGAATAAAACTATCGTGGCCAAAAGAGCTGCAAAAACGGGATAAAGCATGAACCATGTCATGGGCAGCGCTTTAGGGACAAACGGCTGAAGGAATCTGTATGTGAAAGCCCCAAAGAAAGATATTAAAAGCTCGTCGCTTCTCGTCGGCAATCCTATCGGAAGATATTCGAGATGTTCTACGGCTGGTACATTCCCGGTGTATATGACATTGTTCATCTCTATGTAAAATATATACGGGTCCAATCCCGTAAGAGAACCACCCATTCCAAGATAATTGTTTCCGATAACAGGCGTAGCTCCGAGGGCAGGAAGACTCGCAGAGTGAATGACTACACCTATTATCACTGCGAGTATAAGGATAAGGTAAAAAAGAACTCTTTTCTCTATGAATATAGAGTATAAAAGACCGGCGAACCGCTTAAACGAGTCGATGTTTATCTGTATCTCCACTTCTGTTATCTTCGTTTTCTCCTTGTGCTCAAGTTCACCTAGTTTTTCCTTTTGAGCTTCTAGTCCCTTTAATTTCTCCTCTTCCTTCTTTAATTTTTCGGATTCGGCTTTTATTCTAGCGCTTTCATCTGCTATCTCGGAATCAACACGTCCTTCCGCTTTTTCAATAGCTCCTTCTACACGCTTAAGATCATCGTTATCATCCATAAACAATAAGATATAGGAAATAGTCGTTACTTTTAAAGCTTTTTATTCAAACAAGTGGCTTAGAACATCTGACTTTTGACAGCCCACTCGTCCTGTTTCCAGAGAAGATACTCCGGTCTATTCAAGAATATGAAATGTTCTGGATTCGCGATGTATTCATCGTATATGCTCTTCTTTGGATCCAAGAACCCTATCTTCTGCGCATTGACGTCTTTGACGCTGATATCCTTGTAGTTTGTATTGTATATTATTCTTTTCTTGTCCGTGACGAACAGTGCTTCGCCTCCCATCTTTTTGATCGAATCGTAGTCGGATTCGAATGTAGAATTGACAAGATTCGCCATGATAAGCGGTGTTTTCCCCACGTTTATTGTTACGTGCCCATAATTCGGCTCCATTATGACTTTATCCCCTTTTCTTGCACGTATAAGCTTAACATCATAGTGGTCGTCAACTTCGTGTTTCTGCAGAAGATACAGAGCTTCGCCGGATATAACCTCATAGATTTCTGGATAAGAAAGTCCTTCTTTCTCATTGCATATAGGATGATAATGACCGAGCGTCTTGTTGAATTCGCCCCCTAGATTGTACGGCAGCACTACGGTCACATCGTAGCGTATCTTGTGAGCCTCGAATATGGTGGCGTTCTTGTATTCTCCTGCGCTTCTGAACATATAATAAAGTATATCATCCTTGTTTTTTTCGTTTATGAAGTTCTTGTTGTATATTACATCCGACATCTCAGAAAGCCTGCGTAGCGATGGTACCACTTCCACACCATCCGCGTACAGCTTATTCGACATCTCATCGAATTCTATACCCACTGCACGCACATTCAATTTTGTAGCCATCTATTAGAAAACACCGCTATGGTTAATAAATCTTCTTGTGTCATTTCCTGACGAGTATCCCATAAAGATGAATCGTCGTTAGGAAGAACTTTATATCTGATCTTTTTATTATCCCCAAGAAATACGCTAATACGAAGTAAACTCCGAGTCCGCTTATGAGTATGAATGGAAGCAGCTTCAACAAAGAAATCACCGTTAAAACATAGTATAAGTATGCTCCCATAACAGCTGCCGCGGCGAAGCTCTTCAGCACCACAAAATATGGAAAACGTATCTTTATTTGTTTTGAAAGGAAGAAAAGATTAACGATTAGGATCGCCATATTGGAGAAGAGATAAGTCAAGGCAGCGCCAACGGCCAACAGGATCGGAACGAGTATGACGGTTGAGATTACCGCTACTGCACCTCCTGCAATTATAGTATACATGTAATATTTTTGCTTCCCCATGGCACTTAGAACAAACGACAGAGGCGACATTATACTGGTGATTAGTATCGATACTAAAATTATCTGAAATGGCAGTTGAGCAC
>CAZYMW010000003.1:0-16027 GCA_964648605.1 Candidatus Woesearchaeota archaeon
CATTCAATCCATCGGTTTTTTCGATTTCTTCTCCTTCAAGGAGGTAGACTTTTCCGCTTATCTTTTTGATATCGTCGCCGTCTTTATACGGTTTTATCGAGGCTTCTATGCATATCACAGGGAACGCATCTATAACGTCGTCCAAAGTACCCCGTCTTTCGTGTTTTATTCCCTTGTTTATCGCCCAACTAATCCAACCCATATCATTACCTCCGTATTATACTATGATATTAGATAATCTATCCTATAAATACCTTACTTTTTAGTAGTTTCTCACAAATTTCACATTTGATGAAAATAAACATAGTTAAAGTGTTTTTCTGCCGGTTTCGCTTTCTATAGCGGGACTTATTAGTATAAATTTGCATAGCTTATTAAATTTGTATACATTGTTTGTTATATGCCACGAGTAAAAGCACAGATAGTCATAGGCATCGCCGTATTGATTTTATCGGCAGCTTTTCTACTGACCGGAGTCTACTTTGCGCAATTGCAGGGATTGCTTTTCCAGAACGGTGCGAATTCTCTTCAATTGTTCGCAAATAATATGGCTGCGGTCAAGAACGCTCTTTACACTGCTCCTTCGTCTATGTCGATAACTCTGGCTGGAAACAGTTCTATGTGCAAATGGAGTTCTGCTATAGATGCCTACGACTGTGCCGGCGGGTCAAAGGTTTATAATGTCTCTTATGCGAGCGGCCCTACACTGGATACTGGTACGAATATGTTTAGTCTAGCATTCTGTGTAATGCTCACTATCGGCCCAGGAACCGGTGCAGCAGACGGTGCAGTTGAAGACGGTGTCACAGCCGCAAGTGATGTTTTGAAAACTTTACCTGAAGATGAGCTTGTTGACGTTGGTGGCGGTATTGTATCAAAAGACTTTGCTAACTTAATGCAGTCTGTAGCAGACGAACAAAGTCGTGCTGCTATCACTGGGGCTCCTGAAGAGGTAGGTGCTGTAAGCCAGACTGAAGAATTAGGCACAATAGCAGCAGAGCAGGATAAGAATATCAAACCCTTCGGTGTTAATCCGGTTACAAGTGTGGAGGAAGTACAGAATTCCTTTTTGGGTTCGCTCGCAGCTGGCATAAAGAAAGTAGGACTGTTTATAGTAGCTCATCCTTCCCTAAGATCGTTGTTAACGAATGTAGGGATATACGCTTCTTCTTTCTGGTTAGGACAGACAGTCGGGTCGTTGAACAGCAATATGACAAAGGGTTTGAGCATCAAAGGGCTTAATATCCCAGCCTTTGCCGCAAAAACTATCTTGTCAATCGGACCACTTTTATCTACATATATCACAGGTGAACCTATATCATCTACTACAGGTTCGGCTTTGAACCTGCAGACTATACACTACTCGCAATTTCTTGTCGCATCAGCAACCCTGCAGAATATGCCATACACGATACAAACGTATAACGCACTCGAAGACGCCATTGGTGAGGCAACTGTACAACAGAATATTTTCAATGGACTCTCTGCTCAATCACCTAACGGTGCTTCTTCAAATCCTTATGCTACACCTATAGGCGGTGTGAAAGTTCCATATGTTCTTAGCAGTCCTAACGAGTTTGTTGGACAGGCTAAGTTCTCATCTCCTAACGATCCTATCCTATCTTATGCTTCCTTTTTAGCAGACGAAGCATTTCTTGTTTACGGCCAGACAGCTGTCTGTTTGGGAGTAATGCCCCAAAGCATTAATGTTAACGACGCTCTTAGTACCACAGCAACAATGGTTGGTCAAGCTCTGTCCCCAGTCAATGTGTATATAAAAAATAATATTATAACCCAGCTAGGAACATACTTTTTAGGATACGGCGGGGAAGTATACATAAACGGGCAATCCAGCGGAAGACCGACAGCCGTCGGGGCTCCAGTGATAACCGATCAATCTGATCTGTGTGAGCTCGCTACCACTAGCTCACAGCCAGGTACCAATCTTCAAACCATGATACTTCCAGTGAACGGGGGAAGTGTGACTTTGTCTGTGAGCCAAGGTTTATTCAACACCATGTGCTCACCAAACGACGTATTGTTTCCACAGCCAGTATCAGATTTTATAAACAAGATACTATCCACAGCATCACCGACTGAGAATGTCAGCATACTTCTGCCCCCTCAGTACGCCATAGGTATAACTAATTCATCACAATCGAGCACAATATGCCTTTACAGTGTAGCACTCGATCAAACCGGATCACCTTTATCTACTGGTTTCACAAGCAGCTTCACAGAATACGGTCTTCCTCTATCATGCTTTAATATAGCAGCATTGACGGGAGGAAAAGAGCACTTAATTTTCACTGCCGGCTCAAATCAGGGTTTTGAGCTTTCAGGTATAGGGAAAGATGCATTTTTCTTGAATAATAAATCTGTTATCGGTTTTTCCATCCCTCCAGATTCTTTCATTGGCGGTAATTTTATACCAGGTCCTCCGCTGCAGGTAAAAGAGACTATGGGGGTAGATTCTCCTATGGCTAATCTTGTTTCCTCGCTGATAGGCAGAGTCATTAATACTTCTTCGGTTAGTAAGATATTGAACGGTCTGCAGATATCGTTAGGCAATAATCTTATGAACTACATAACCTCTCGCATATCAAATCCTCCTGGTAATGATAGTTATTACCCCACAGAATACACAAACCTCACATTTAAGGTTAGCCGTAATTCAGGCAATATTGATATAAATCTCTTGAGCAATAATCTTATATTCGGAGTGTATCCGAATAACTATAACTCTTTAGGCGGTACATATGGTTCGGGCAGTTGATTGATATGGCTTTGATGCAAGTGATGGCGTTCGTGAACGCAGGCGTGCTAATGATATCGTTTGCTCTTCTTTTGGTGGTATTGTCCTTCAATGTATCGAATATAAACAGCGTAGCAGTATTTGCGAACGCAAGATCAGTAGCGTCTGCAATAGGCACCCGTCTAATAACATCTCCAAACTGCTTCGCATACAAGCTGAACATGAATTATTACTCCAACAATCCGACTTTGCAGGGAGGACCAGTATACTCTGTATCCGATACAGAACCTGGAGTCGTCGATGTCAACCAATTTGTAACAAACCGCTTTTTATCATGCATACAGTATGTTTACTTCTCGGGCGCCACACAGATCCCTGTTCTAACTAGCAGACTTGCTGCTTTCACTGGCGTAAACATAAAATTGACGGACACTCAAGATCCATCGAATCTCGGATCGACAGGATCTGTTTCGCTTTCTAACATTCCGCAACTCAATTATGGACAAAAATTTGTAGGCTTTGAGAACACTGTGGGTTCGTTTGCACGCTATGGAGAATACGTTGCGTTAGGAGTCAGTATAGGAGCCAGCGTAGCTCTTGGTGCAGTAACTTTTGGATTTCTGGGTCTCAATGTAGTAGTCGCTCTTAATTCCAATTCCCATAACAGCATAATCCCGCAGTATTCAGCTATATCAACGTTGCTCTCCGAGGACACTTACACGGAACAATTCCCAGTGACCATCCAGTTCACAAATGCAGAAGGACAGCCGCTGTTCCAGAACAGCGGGATATTAAACGTACAAATATATTATGGACTTTCACCTTATTCACCCTAGAACGATGTCAAAAAAAGGGCAATTGACCCTGATAGACCTTGCTCTGGCGCCGATAGTCGCCATAGTTCTGTCAGTGCTCGCAGTCTACTTTCTTAACAGCGCTATATCAGCGAATTTAGTCACAGCAGTTGCTCAGGCCCCTATAACAGAAGGCTGCACCTTTGCTTTGACATCGTTGTATGGAAGTTATTATGTACATACAGCTTCGGCGTTGAATACAGTCAAGCTATATTATCCATCGCAGTATCTGGCGTCAGAAGCTTCGAAATCGCAGTCTCTCTCTGCTAGCTGCGGCAGTTCGTGCAGTTTAAGCTCTACATTCAGCCAGAACAGTCTATCCAATTCAACTTCTCTGTATGCGGATATGATAAGCTATTATTCGTCCTTCTCGCTGAGCGTGTTCGAAGGCATTTCAACTGCGAATGCAGCCATGCTGAGCGATTCACAAATGAAAGTTTACTTGAACACTATCCCTCCCGCCGTCAGCGGGTCTACAGTCTGTTCCCTCCCGGTTTACAATCCAGAGGATCCTGCTAATCCTTACACTGTCTTCGGGCTGGTGAGTTGATATGTCGAACAAAAGAGGACAAGCCAACATAATAGTCGTAGTGGGGATGGTAGCTGCTACTATCTTCGTTCTTTTCAATGCTTTCAACTACTTGAATTACGTTGGTTTAAGCTCACAGATAGAGACAACAGCCCAAGCCAGCATCTACCAAAGTCTTGCACAGAAGGATTACCTTGTACAGCAGGCGAATTATCTGTTCGATAAAGCACAGTTGTTTGATGCGTTCAATCTTCAGCCCGTTCCCCAGTCAGTACCTTGCGGGTATATAAATGCCAGCACTAGGCTGCCTTTCATACCCGTAAATAAGATATACTACTGGCATAACCTCGCAGGAGACACCTGTCTCCCAAACAACGAGGAGATCGTATTCGGCCTCGAACAGCTGTTGAATCAAAGCAGATTCGAAATGGTTAATGCAAGCGGGCTCGATATTACTTCTTACTTGGATCTAAACCTTACGAAGACAGCTCCGGGAGTGTTTAAAGGAGAATTCTCAGCCCCGTACCTCAACGATGTATATACCATAACATACAATTCTAGCAACGCCGCCGATGTGACCGTTACCGTATACGATAACAATCAACATTATTATGTTTTCAACGGTACGCTAGGACTGACTCTAAATTTGAATGGCAGCCAGTTCATCGTAGACCCTCCAGCCGATATAATAAGCGGAGTATTGAGCCAGCCTGTCGCCAGGTCGAATTTTTTCGCAGGCTCTAATTTGGCGCCAGATGCGCAGTTCTCTCTCGTGACATTCGGATCGGGAACGGAAGCTGTCATATATGATTCTAGGGTAGGCGGGCAACCGGCTTTCTTTATGACGCCCCTGGTCGACCCGAACGTGTACTCGCTGCAATCGGCTATGGTAAAGGATTCGAGCTCTGGAGTAACTACACAGATAGAACTGTACAATGATTCCACTTTTCAGTTTGAAGGAACATGGTATAACTTCACGGTTAGCGCCTATCCAAATGGGATATTCTCCATATCGCCTGCCAACTATACGATACTTCCTTTGCAGCCCCAGTTCGTCTACTACAAATATCTGATAAATGAGTTTCAGACAAGCGGTGAACAGAATATCGTCTTCCCTAACAACCAGCAGTTATCCGTTTCCCTGTCGCTGTTTCCTCTTTATAATCCACAGGTCTGTGCCTCTTATAACCAAATACAGTTCACTCTGAAGAATTGCATAAGCGTAGCCGGTTACTTGACAACGAATGACTATCTAAGCACTATGATGCAGATGGGGATAGCTTTCGTAAACAACAGCTTCCCAATAGGGAATGAAAACGTGAAAGGATTCGCTCAATACGCTCTCGACGACTATCTAAGCAACGTAGCGCACGTCGTGAACCTTAAAACGCTGTCTGTAAATGGTCAGCCGAAGAATGATTGGTACAGCGCCATGATCTTTGCGTTAGGGTCTCCAAACGGCATTGCATACCTCCAGAATCAGTTGTCGAGGGTTGAGGAACCCTATTATGGCACGACTGTGTATAACTGCAGTCAAAGTTCATCCGACATGCAATTCTGTCGCGGTCTTCTATCGCAGACAGTATCGGCCGACATCAAGAATTTATTTGATACACAGATACCTATAGAGCTCGGCTTTCTTACAGGGACTCCTTTTAATGTAAATGTCTTGAACTTGTCCGTGAACCTCAAGGAACCGAGTTACTGCCCTTCATATGGAGGATACTCATCTAAATACTACAACGCGACCGTTAACTATTCCTTTTCCATGGGAGCTCAGCATAACACAAACTTTGCACAGGAAACGCTCGGACTGCCGATATCGCTCGATTTTGGATACCAAAATGCGCTTAATCTGACACCGTCCGAGTCGTGTGGGATACAAAACAATCCTTACGAGACAGGTTACCCCGGCTTTTCGCAAACGTTAGTCACACCATCAAAAACATACTTAAACTGTGCGCAGATACTTGCGAGAACGTTCCTGAACACTACATGCATCGCGAGCGTTGACACAGGAAGTACAACCGTAGAGAATTTCATATCCATAAACGGGGGCGAATGCAGTCCCGTTGCAAAAACGAATTATTATTCGTGCTACGGCTATAAATTCAATAATTTAGAGCCACAGCAGCCATACGGCTACAAGCGCTGGTTCACAGAGGGTAACGCCTGTCCGTCCTCTGTATTGATAGACGGTGAGAATTTCACGTATTCCCAAAGTCCGTCGCAATACGAACTCGTCTCTATGCAAGGGGGAGGAACAGTAGGACCCGTTGACAATCACAGCTCTTGGTCTTTCGTATCTGCAAACGGTTCCGCCATAAATTTACCGCAGAACATTTCGGTTTATACGGGTGTCGTAACGAGCGGACCAAACCCCTCATTTAATCTGCTTCTGAGTCAGTATCCAAACCTGCAGGATAAATTCTCATACGTTCAGTTAATGGCGGGCAGTTCTCCAGATGCAGTGTTCACATACGATCAATCCGGCTCGGCTAAATTGTCAGAATTGGCCACCTCTACCCCAGCTGCAACCCCCAATAGTATAAACAATGTACAAGTAAACATTTATGGATCTCAGTCATCAGGTTATAATCTTGAGTTTTATCTGGACGGGGCAAAACAAATATCGGTGCCTGATATAAAAGGCTGGGTTGAAACAGGTTTCAACAGTGTGCATCTTATAGGTTTGTCAACCGACAATTTACCTACGGAGGATTCTGTGAGCTACCTTTTTGTGACTAATTATATAAAAGGATACACTCCCATCAACACCATATATGATTCGGAGGTGGCGAACACACTAAATCCAAATCTTATCACTGAATTCGATATACCCTATCCAAATTACGCTTATTACAACATCATCACACTTAACAATGCAGCTCTAAGCAGCGCGTATCAGCTCGAGCTCGTACTCGCTCAAAACTTCAATTACAGCGCCTTATCGCAGTCTTCGCTGCACGTTTTCGGTGTTTATTCTTCTGGTGCTGTGAAGCAACTTTACTGGTGGAATCAGACCCCTCTTCAATCAGGAGGAATACTCTGGATAAACCTCAGTAATAACTTACCGCAGTCACTTTACGTATTATACGGAACAGGAGCACCAGCCGAGAACGAATATACAGATAACGGATCTTTGGTCTTCCCGCTTTTCTTTTCCAATACCACTGGGCAGATACCTTCTATCTTTAATTACCAGACTACAGCTCCTCTATCGCCAGCTCCAGAGGTTTCATCTGGCGGTGTAACGCTTACGAAAATCGGTCCTATATATCCTTTCATATATAACTCTTCTCTTAGCAGCTATTACGGGCAGTTCGCCTGCATAACAATAAGACCATCGTTGTCGATAACCGTCATGAATGCGACGTATTCGCCTTATATCTCACAAGCGGCTGTAATAGGCTTTAATCCTCTTTATCCAGACTTTAACGTTTTAAGTGCAGAATCTTATAATAGTTGGTCGAGTGTGGGGAGCTGATATGCTTAAGAAATTAGATCTGCTGCTTTTTGCGTTCGTGATCGTGTTAATAATCCTAGTTGTCTATAGAGCGTCATCGCTGGCATCGACAAGCAACGATGCCGCTGCGGTCAATCTAAGTTATTCGAGTGCTACGGTCCAGTCTTCTGTGCCATTATATTCTTCGTCTCAGGTAAGCAGTCAAATCGTATCCAACGAAATCGTAAATCCCAGTAATCCTATTAATAGTAATTCTTATTACAACGAAAAGTTCATCCCAGGTTCTGTGACTGCAAGTGGATGTAATGCGTATGATTTTATTACTCTGCCTCACTACGTTTGGTTATGTATCCCAGCCCCTACAGCATTGTTCGGATGTATACCATTTCCGCTGCATATTGGAAGCACTAGTTATTCAAGCACAACTTACAAGAGCGTAGTCGGTTATGTAGGATTTCCTCAGCCTGATTTTCCTATACAGCCAAATTGCAACAGTGGTGACGGTCCTGCCGCTCGCGTGAACTTAATCTCTGCAGTGACACAATCAGGTGCTTCAATTGCTGTATTGGCACCGCTCGCAGGTGTTTTACTTTCTGCACTGTCACCCAGCATATCTTACTGCCTTCCTACCCACAACCAAGAAATCATAGAAGATGGACATACATATCTAAATACGTACGCCTCTTATCAAAATTTTATAAACTGGAGTTTAAGTTCTGTACATATTTATACCGGTTCTCCGTCCGCTGGGCAGGAATATTATTACGCTATAAACAACAGCGTGCGTATTCCTGGCAGTATGTATTCTCCGTCCTTTGATTCCAAATCCACTTTCACTTTTATAATCCCGGCGCTGTCGTGTGGAGCAACGTTTAACAACTACTTATCTTATTTACCTTCTTTACTCCCTTTTTTATCGCCAGACGTTCCAGCGGTAATATCGTTGAGCGGTTTTACCCCTTCAGTCGGACTCGCATCTGGTAGTTCACCTGGTTTTGGGGTGACATATGCTTTTGGTGCTTCTTTCTGGCCGAATACAGTAAGTAGTTCTCTTATTTCTAATAAGATACAAGCCCTGCCGCCATCATTCTCTTATAGCTTACCTAAAGCACTAGATTATGCTGCGTTTCCGAACGGAAATAAAGGAGACCTGCAGTATCTTAACGTATCATCATTCTTCGACACCCCTCTAAATACGAGCTACTTCTCTCCAGGCACATCGAGCAGAATATTAATATACGCAAGCAATACATCTATATCGAGCATTAATGCAAGCCCCCCGGCGCCTATCGTTATTAGATTGCGTTACGGAAAAACAGCATCTATTTATAATTCTCAACTAAACCTTACACAAGCGACAGACATACTCTCCGCTGCTACACAAGGTATACTTCCAGCGAACACTTACACTTTGCCTAATCTTCAGGGCGTCTACTACCCAGGACTTTCAAATACTCTGCAGAGTATCGCCTCTTCTTTTGACTATTTCAAAAGCGACGGCGTCCTCCCTTTTTGCAGCTGGAACACAGCTACGAATAGTATATTATCAAATTGTACTTTTGAGGATAGCTCATCGATAAACCCCATATCATATTACAGATTATGGCAGTCTGGGTTTATGAATAAATTGAGTCTGCAGCCGTTCTCTCCGAGGCTGCAGAACACATCAGCCCTCAATGATTTCACTCGAGCAGCCGTCAGCAGCTTCTGTTTCTATGGAGAAAGTTTCAATACAGCGACCGGAGTTTACACATCTCCAAGCTTCACAAGAATAATACCGCCCATAGCGGCGGAGAATTACACCTCGGCGATAGGCGAATGCAACGCATTCTTCAATAATACAAATTGTTTCTCGCAAACTTACAGTTCGTACATCAACTTCAACTATGGAATATTCATGCACGGTATCTCATGCACTCCAAACGGTATAGAGGCATCGGCTGTCGAAGATGCATGGATAAGATCTATCTATATTGCCAACAATGGAGGAAACTTCTGCGGAGATTTCCTCGGTCAGAAAGATATTGCACATCCAACAGCCAATTCCACACTTTTCCTGCAGAATATATCTTCGGATTGCCCTTCTTTTAATTCTAACGCTTCGACGGCTTCTTTAGTGATAACTGTGAAGAACGTGGGGAACGCGAACATTACAAATCCTTACGTGGTAGTCCTGTTTGGAAACGGCAATGTAAGCAACATGTTCTATTCGACAAGCGGTAACCAGATAGGTGGTTATAACCTCTATACTACGTTCATACAGCAGATGGAATCTCAAACTAACGGTGTGGTAGAGGTAAGGTATAACAAAACTCTTGGCACAGACATGTACGTGTACCATCCCGGTAATCTATTGAATCCCATACCTATACAGGATCTTTTCACGAATTCTTTCTATACGGCCGGGCCGTACAACGACTCTCTTTTAGGCATGTGGATGTACGCACCTGAAATAGCGCCGAGCACGGCAAAAACACAGGTCATAAGGACGTCTAACGCATTTTTAGTCCATTCAAGTTCCGATAGTTCTGGCACTCCGTTGATAGTCGCTGGAGGGAACGCTACGTTTACTGTGGAAGTGCCAGTCACCGTCTTGGAAGCACTTATGTCAGGAAAAGACAATCTCAGTGTTTATTTCGGAAATATATTCAACGTCTCATGGGGCGCATCAGGCAGCACTCCCCGCCTAACGATAGGCGGTATGTTAGTAAATCCTCTCGTATCCTCAGGAAATGCCAACAGCAGTCAGGACCACAACAACGAATTTATAGATCCTTCCTCTGAGAATCCATCCCCTCTTTCTCAGTATATGGTTAGTTATAAATTTAGCCTTAACAAGAAACCTTTCAGCAACATATCGATATATTCAGATAGTCTTAACATATCCACAGGGAACCAGACTGCACAGAATGTGCTGCATATAGGGCTGAAGCCCACCGTGAGTGTTACGAATAGCAGCGGCACCTATGCTTTAGGAGCTACCAGCCTTATAGGATCCTCCGTGTCGTGTTTCGCTTCGCAGGAAAACGTGCCAGATTTCAGTGTTTTCTGGAATACACAAGCCGTATCACCATACAATTTGAAGTATGCTGTAAGTTCGTTCTATAGGAAGAATTCGAACGTGGATAATATACTTGTGAACCGCTGGAGAGGACTATTGTTTATGCCGTATACAGATGCAGTGGCGCTGAATTATAATAACGTGCCGTTTTACCCGGTTTCATCGGTATCGATGCAGATACAGGCGCCGTCCATAAATCAGGCTCCATATATACTGCCTACGAAGGAGGCGTTCGTATACTTTGGAAATGGCGGAGAGCCTACTTTAATGACCAATCTTTCATCAATATACGGGTCTCTGTCAGCATCTTCATCGTTGCTGTCTACGAACATCCCAGCATCGGCATACGGAGCTACTATAATCACAGGCAGCCTGCGTGTAGACAGGTCGGTCATAAAGATAGTAGGCAGCAGGACGCTGCTCAACGAGTCTGTATTCTCTTACAAGAACGTAATTCTATCACTCATCGGGAACGGCGTTTCAATATGCGGGAACACGCAGGTAACAACGAATATATCGGGTGTAGTCTCGGTCCCAAGCTCATCATGTATATCCACCAGCTCTTCGAAGAACAACGATCTCGTTATAAGCTCACAATACGGACCTTTCTATGTTAGATTATACAACGGTTCCAATATAAACGAATCGCATCCTACATCCAACGGGGTTTATTTCGTAGCATCCAATCTTTCGTCTTACACCGAAGTCAACGGTGAATACACGGCCTATATAAATCTGTCGGCTACGATATCAAACGGATTCACTCTAGCGTTCGGTATTCCGCCGCAGACGACGATCCTCAAAAATTCGAACGTTTATCTGTACTATGCAAACGGCACTCCTTTCAACTGCAACATAGTAGACGCGCTCAATTCTCAGCCGAACAGCCTGTCGTCAGCTTCTGAGATAGGACCTGGGTATTACAGCATCCCTGGCGGAGCGATTTTCTGTAGGATACAAAGCACTTTCTCAGGGATTAGAGCGGTGTTCGTTAATGCGTCTAACAACCAGTATCTTATAAGCGGAGATGTGGGATTAGGAATCGCCGTACAAAATCTTGGTAGTAGATCATGGATGATTACGGACGATGGCATACCGATAAACTCGCAAAATGTAACTATCTATAGTGTCAGCAGTTCCGGCAGCGAACCATGCCTTTCCGACAGAGTTGTCACGAACGGCATCCTGAATTACACTGACTGTAATATCCAGACAAGAGGAAATTACTCGCTGTTCATCACAGAGATAGACAACGGTCAGACAGTTCTAAAAACAGCAGCCTTGTTGAATTTAACAAACGCGTTGCCGGGTCAGTTCTTACTTTTAGCTCCAGTCGCCGTCGACGATACTCCTTCTTCAGCGTATAATCTAACGTTCAGCAGCGAAGCCGAATCACTGCCATTGACGTTTTCCCTAGCAAATCAGGCATCATGCGATAATATACGAGTATTGGGAGATTCTCCTTATCCGTTCGCGGAGCTTCCTTATCAAGTTACGTCTTCTTTGGGGGGAAATTGCGTCTATACTATAATAGCCAATAAAAGCGAAGCCTATGGAGGAGATTCCTACATGATATTCGCAGGAGAAGATCCTTCCCCTATGGGTTATCCGACCAACTGGGCTAACATATCTTCAACCCCTTACAGTGTTGACATATCCGCAAATAATTATAATACGACTTTGTTAGGAAACTGCAAAGCATCATCAGGACCGTGCTTAAGCAGCTTTTCATTGAATGGCGGAACGAACATAGGCAATCTATTAGTCAACAACGTTTCTGCATCACAAGCCGGCATAGCCGAGATATCTAGCGGGCCTATCAGTGATTGCTTTACGGTATCCTATTCCGCATCACAACAAGTAGTGTGGAAAGAAAACAACTTCGGCGGCATAAGCTACAACGCAAACAATCTCTATCAGATAACGAACCCATCCCAGGCAGTGTCAAGCACTTACTGTTTCTTCAGAAATCTGAACTTAATAACCGATTCCATATCTTCTACAGGTTCTGCCGTGTCATTCGATGTAGAGGATGCTTTAATATCAAACTTCTCATACACACAGACGAGCAATGGAGAGAGCTTCTATGTCCCTCCTCCGAAATTTGCGGGCTTCGGCTCCTTTGCCTCGGTCTATGTAGGGAAGCAGCAGCTCAATCTGTCCGGTTACACTGGAGTAAATCTTAATATGGCGTGCGTACCAAACGTCGACGTTAGTATATCCACAGAGAACGCCAGCGGAACGACTCTGCCACTTTCTACCAATTACAACGATGTATATTGTGTTTTTGGGGGCAGACCTACGTATACTCCGCAACCGGGAGCCGTTAATGACAGTTATACCACTCCTAGCGGAGAGACTGTAAGTCTGCTTTACAGACCTGGTATATACAATCTTAGCACGATAAACTCGGCTGGACACGCTATAAACACAACCCTGTATGCAGATTGCAGCATTACAAAGAACATAACATCAACGTCCCCGATCCAGATTCTTGCTGATAGCAGCAAGCTTTATGTTTTGAGCTGGCCTACTTTTAATATAAACGGTGTATGGGTGAATTATAATCCTAACAATGCCGGCGAAAGATATTTGGCAAATTACACCGCAATAATAGAAGACGTTGCCCCCAGTGCGGAAGGCGTGTTTAACAGCCTTTCTGGTGCTCCAGCAGGCTTACTCTACGGTCTTTCAGGCACCACTTTAATAAACTCGTGTCCTGCAAATTACACGATACAAGCCATGACATATTGTTCAGAATCGGTACCGACAGTTCCAGCAGCCGGTAGCTATGACAGCATAGAAGCTATCCCATCGAATCCTGCATTCGGCGGCGGATGTTATATAGGCAATCTTGGAGGAGAGGATTTCTCGTGTATGCCGACAGACGGTAGTCTGTCTTTCTTGAATCTACCGGCATCGAACACAGGTTTCAGCGATTCAGCCGCATCAGCCACATATACGACATCTTATTATAATTCATCGGCTTCGTTGGTCAGCAACCTTGGTATATCTTTCGGCTGTTCTGGAGATATATACGCACTTAATACGACAACGGTAACCCTTACCAATACTACGACGAATACTGTAATAAAAACCACTACAAGTACCGCTACATTAGAATATCCTTTCTCGTGCGGTGATGGAAGCAGCAACACATATTGTTCGTCTAGCAGTGCTACAGGGGTTATAAATTCTACACGGTCTTATGTAACAGCCGAATGCGGAGTAGACACCTCTTCGTTCGGTACGTCGTCTCCGACGACTACTACGGTCAATTCGACGAGCACTACAACCACTTCGGCAATCACTACGATCAATTCGACTATAACAACAACCGTCAATTCCATATCCGCTTCCCAATCGGATCCAACGGGTGTGATTAGCAATACACTGTGCGGAAACGTGACAGATCTTATAGGGTCGAATGTCAAAGCAGGAATCGCAGACTGGACGCCATTTTCTGAGAGCATATACAATCCTATAATAGGGTCAAACACGGTTTTGCCAGAAGTCGGTGGATGCGAGATAGGCAGGAACAGTGTAAATATAACATCTCCGATAATCAATGATACCAACTCGGGTGATTCTTACACCGAAACATATAATTGTCCATCAGGATATTCCGGCAGTATAGAATCGTGCGTATCGATATCGCCGGCGCAGTTTTTCATTGGTATAAGCAATAGTCCTTCGTGCTATAATGCGAACTACACAGAGATAACTTCTTACACTTCTTATTCGCAGCAGAGCGGCAATAGCAACAACGGTGCGACGCCTACCAGCTGCATCGCTTTCAATGAGAAAGGATATACGCAGCCCACGGTGCAAAACGGTTGCATCGCAGATCACTTCGCGCTATCAAACGAAACAAACTCATCGTACGCTTTACAGTACGCAAACAGCTCATCCAGTGCCGGACTAGGAGTCGGTATCGGCGTAGTTAATTCTGTTCTGCCGACAAGCATAGCCATCCCTCAAAGCGGTTCGAGTGTCAAGATAAAAGATCAGTATATGTCAAGTCTTTCAGTTACGCAGGAAGAGTTTACAAACATAGTTACGCACTTGTTCCCTACAGATTTATTGTTATCAAGCTTCGGTTCGGACGCCTTAGCTAAATCTTCCGTATATCCGTTCGATATGCTTAATGTGCTCATGCTGCAGAATCCTTATTTCGGTGTGAACGGCATACCAGGTTCCGTCAATGGGAGCGCTTATGATTATGCGCTTAGTTTATTCACAGGAGGTACGTCCTCCAACTGCGTGCCCGGCTCTCTCAATTATAATCTGTTCGCATTGGGAGAAGGAGAACTGTGCTCTGGACAGAACCTTCCTTCAGTCTACTCGGATGGAATATATCTGTCTCTTGGTACTTTAAACCAAGGTCTCCATTCCATACAATTCTATAGCGTGAGCGAAACTGGAAACACGTCCTCACCTTCTGTAAGTGTATCAGGTACAACGGCTTCTGCGCTAAACCTTAACAGCACCTGTTCTAATGGAAACAGCAGGGTTTTCACGTCTATATACAAGGGGGGAAGCAAATGGACTGTAAACCTAACATCTGACGAAGGCTGCAATTCCATCAACAACGCTCTATACGGCTACATTGTAAACTGCATATATCAGACTCCTGGCAACGTTACATATACAACGGCCTCTGAGTATTACTTAGCGTATAACTTGCCTACTCTTTGGAACATCAGTTATACACTGCTTGTGTCTCCTAAGACATACGATATAGTGCCGGTAACCGTTCGCCAAGTCAATGCTAAATTCGGGTCTTACTTATCTTTATACCACTTTTCTACGGCCACTTTCGTTGAAAACAACCTACCGTTCGGCACAGAATGGAACGTTACATACGACGGCACAACTAAAAGTTCATCAACCAATGCGATTTCTTTCCTCTTCCCATCCGGGAGCTACTCTTTCAGCGTCAATTCCTTGTCCAGTTCGGCATCAAACTGCGTATCCGGGTATACACCAAATCCATCATCGGGTACATTGTCTGCAGGAGACACCAAACTCATCGTCTTCGAATCGCAAACTTCCTGCACAACAACTTTCAGTGAGACCGGGCTGTCAACAGGAGCGAGTTGGGATGTAAGTTATCCCGATCAATTTATAACACGCACGTCTACAGCGCCATCGGGTGTAATTGTAACCACGGCGCCAGGATCGTATTATTTCACTCTGCCAATAATAACTGCTCCTTCTGGAAATTACGAACCCAGTCCGTCTTTTGGGACTATCACTGCTGGAAGCAGTGTCAATATAAACTTCAAGCCGGTTTCAGCGGATACGACAACTTTCACGGAAAGCGGGCTTCCATCGAGCACATCTTGGACAGTAAACTTCA
>CAZYMW010000004.1:0-13817 GCA_964648605.1 Candidatus Woesearchaeota archaeon
AAAAGTTTCTGGGAAATCTTTTGTCTGTATATCAAAATTCATAACAAAGTATTTAATGCACGATTTAAATAGCTTACGGTTCTTGCTACGCATGTATAGACATGCTTGATTTCTTCTCAGTAGATAGATAAGTAGAATTCTGCCAATGAAAGTCATAAAACACTACTGATAAGCCGCCAGTAAGAGTTTATAGAGAAGGCGGCTTGCAAAACGTAACTAAATTTTAATCCAAAAAATGCCAACGACAGGAACCCCCTTTAAACAGCATTTTCTACTAAATTTATGGATGAAAACGGCATTAAAACCAGTTACAGATACCTATAAAAGTTCACTTGTCGAACTACTGGTTCTCAAGAAAGGCTTTTAAAAGGCGATATCGATTAGTAATACGTGATAGCGTTAAGAGACTGGTGGCAAATCCCGTTCCCATCTCGAACACGGAAGATAATCACCAGTGCGTCTTATGATTATTCCGTAAAAGGGAGAAAATAAGTGGATGCTATCACTTAATATTTAAATAGACCTAGATCGTCAATGATTGGATATGAAAGATAATAAACCGATACAGAAAAAGGTTGCTTTAAAGCGAGACGAGCAGCAAGAATCTGAGAGAAGAATAATAAGAATCGCAGATACAGATATAGACGGTAGTATAGAACTGAGAAATGCGCTCAAACTTATTACAGGAATAGGATTCTCGTTTACAAATGCTGTTATAAAAGTATTAGGTGTCGAAGGAGATAAAAGACTGCAGGATCTTAACAACGAAGAACTAGATAAACTAAAGACAATTATGAAGAATCCGCATTCCAATGGGATACCCGAGTGGATGTATAATTGGAGAAAAGATGAGTCAAATAGTCTGGACGTCCATTCGATAGGCAACGAACTGAAAGCCAAACACACTCTGCACATACAGAAGATCAAGACCAGCCGCTCCTATCGCGGATACAGGCACTCTTTCAACTACAAGCTTAGGGGGCAGAAAGTCAAATCCAGAGGAGCTAACTTCAGGGGGCGCATAGGTACTACCATAGGAGTGACGAAGAAGACTGCAGCGCAGCTTAAAACACCGGAGCAACAATGATCTTATGGGAACAAGTAAAAAACAGTCCAAAAAGTATAAGTCTCCGCTCAGAATATGGGAAAAAGCAAGAATAGACAGGGATAAACAGTTGCGTAAAAAGTACGGTTTCAAGAACAAAAAAGAACTATGGAAAGTCGAATCTAAGCAGCTTAAAACACCGGAGCAACAATGATCTTATGGGAACAAGTAAAAAACAGTCCAAAAAGTATAAGTCTCCGCTCAGAATATGGGAAAAAGCAAGAATAGACAGGGATAAACAGTTGCGTAAAAAGTACGGTTTCAAGAACAAAAAAGAACTATGGAAAGTCGAATCTAAGCTTAGGAACGTAAGAAAAAGGGCGAGGGATCTTATAGGCCTCAAGGCGCTAAACAAGGGGCAGGAAGAGGAGAAAGAATTCATAAAGAAACTTCATTCATTGGGTCTTGTCGGCGAGAGTGCGACTGTCGATGATGTACTCGATCTTACCTTGGAGAATTTTCTCGATAGGAGGCTTCAAACCTTCATATTAAAAAAGGATATGGCAAGAAGCATTAAAGAGGCTAGACAACTGATAACTCACAGACACATAGAAGTCGATGATAGGATAATAGACACTCCAAGTTACTTAGTAGAGAAAGATGAGGAAGATAAGATATCCTTTTCTAAGAAATCACCGATAGCGTCATCTGCCCATCCTCTAAGAAGTAGAGTGGAGAAATCTGAGTAATATGGAAAAAGGAAAAGCTGGCGTGGTACACATTTATTCGACAATGAACAATACTATAATACACGTTACCGACATAAGCAATGCACATACTTTCTCGCTACGCAGCGGCGGTTCGCAGGTAAAGGCTGACAGGCTCGGATCCTCTCCACGTGCCGCCATGGACGCAGCTAAAAGAATAGCAGAGGATATGTTTGCAAAAGGAGTTTCTTCTGCCCATGTAAAAATACGTGCGGCCGGTGGGATAGACTCGAAAACGACTGGACCCGGTGCAAGATCGGCTGTCAAAGCCTTGGAAAGAGCCGGAGTGAAGATACTCAGCATTGAAAATGTAACTCCTGTGCCGCACGATGGCTGCAAAAGAAAAGGCGGAAGAAAAGGTAGGAGGATGTAGATATGGAAGCATCTGTTATAAAAACCGCGGGAATTTCGTCGTTCCTGCTGTCGGATTTTAAATTGTCTTTAGTCAACGCACTTAGACGAGCTATACTAAACAGCGTTGAAACACTTGCGATAGAGGATGTTACGATCTTTAAAAACACAAGTTCTATGTACGATGAGATTATAGCGACAAGATTGGGTCTTATTCCCATGAAGACCATACCTGAATTGTCTAAAAGTAAGAAAGAGGTAATTTTTAAGCTTAAGGGAACAGGTCCAAAGGCAGTGCACGCCTCCGATCTTATCCCATCTGATACGGATATAGTTCCAGTTTACCCTGGGATGCTTCTGCTTAATCTAAAGGAAGGCGAGAGCTTGGAACTGGAGGCAAAAGCGGTGTTTGGCAGCGGAAAAGACCATGTGAAATTCTCGCCTGCCCATGTAACGTATCATTTCTATCCGATAATAGACATAAAGAAAGGGGATATTAAAGGAGCGGCTACCATTGCGTCACTCTGTCCTGTTAATATACTCGAAGGCAAAGGCGGAAACCTTTCGGTCAAGAAAGAAATGACCCAAGACTGCATACTCTGCAAAGCGTGCGAAGATTACGCAGGCGAGGAAGATATAAAGATATCATCTGACCCTAAGAGGATAGTGTTCGAGATTGACAACTGGGGACAACTAGACAACAAAGAGATATTCAAACAAGCTTTTGATAGCCTCATCGATGAGGTTAAGGAAATAGAAAAGAAGGTGTAAGTTTTTAATATACCGCGCGCCTCTTATATGAATGCATAATAAAGACATCAAAACAGAAAGATTCTCGCATTTAGCTTCCATTATAGTGCTGATGCTGGTATTCGGTCTGATAGTATCGACTATGATATTCGTTACCTTCTTTATTTTGGGAGTTAATATAGTACCTAAAGGGCTCGTGAATCCTTTGAGCATAACTTCTGGTTACTGCAACGAAACCGGCACTTTCATTACCTTAAAGAACAATCTTGACTCGAATGTATCCATATCTTATGCACAGATGAATGTCCATAACAGCACCATCCTATTGCACGGACTTTACGACACGCCATTGGTCATCGCTGCAGGGAAGGAGCTTACCGTATCATCGGATTCTTATATATGTCCAAGTTTTGAGAGCCTTAACACCGTTACGATATCGGTTGCATTAGAGTCGGCTATAAACATCAAATACTCATTTAATAATATCTATCTGTTCAAAGGCAACATAAAAGAGAACATGACATCAAGCACGGTAACCAAATAAGATTATCATTGCTGGCTGAGATCGTCCTTTAGAAATCCTTTCGATCTCAGATCTTCCCATGCATTCTTGTCATATTTGTACATAATATCGCCTTTCTTGTCGTGTTCGACTGTCCACGGCTTTACTATGACTATATCCCCTTCTCCTACCCAAAGATATCTGCTTAAGCTACCCTTTATTTGGCACAGCCTTATTCTGCCATCGGAGCATTTTACGTACATTCTACCAAAACCGAGAAGCTGTGTGACGCGTCCTATCAATTCATCCTTTTTGGGATATCTAAAATACGGTGCTTCTGTCATCGATAGATCCTTGAAGTGCAGATTTTAAGATAATCCGCTACCTTAAGTCCTCCCCGCTTCAACAACGATGCTCGCTTTGGATCGCTCCTTTGTAGGGTAAATTCCGTATTTGAATGCTTTCATCATAGGTTATTAATTCATCTTTTGTTTAAATCCATGCTTGTTTTCAGAAGTAGTGTTCATATGCTCCCATATATTTGTGCATGTTTCACGCCCATTATGGTTATGACGTTTTTAGGGTCAACGAGTCTTTCGTCTATGAGCGCATCAACTATCCTTGTCCCTATCACGTTTACGTTGTCCGAGGATTTTATCATGTTGATTACCTCTTCGAGCTCTATCAGATCACCGCCGTAGAATTCTTCAGAAACCTTTATGGAAATCCCAAGGTCGCTATCCTCGAGAACTTTCCCGAATACATCTAAATCGCTTACAGCCACTACTTTTCTCCCGCTGAGGCTCTCGTGTAATTTTGCGTAGAATTTAGGCATATCACTTTATTCTCCCTACGGGATATTCTGCTCCGCATGCGAGGCACGTTACTATGTGGTTGTTATCAACTTTCTTCATCTGAGTATCCGGGGATTTGCACTGCTTGCATATGACATATTCTTTAATGTAAGCATCGAGTTTGTCTTGAACGATGTGCCTGGAGAATTTACCGCCCATGATTATCCTGCCCATCGAATCTACCTGCCCAGGAGCTGTTAGCTCGTGCATCAGATATTTAGCTATATGTGCCAAAGGACGGTTTATGTACTTCGCCAGGGCATCGGCACTTATCACGGTCTTTTGTCCTGACACCGTTATATTCGCGGGTGGCGGCGTAAAACGGTCGTTCCTGCCGACTTTCTTTTCCTTTATTATCTTGTTCAGAAGTTCTTCGTATTCCATCATTTAGATAGTTCAATCATGTTTTTTATGCTTTCAAGTTTGTTGTAAGAATATCTTTCTAGGGAAACTTTCTTTATATTGTTCAAACTGAGCGTCAAGCTATCCTTGAAGATGTCTATGGTACCTAGGATTTCTACTGTGCTCCCTCTGACTATACCTGAAAACAAGCCGAAAAAACGCCGTTGAAAATGCACGAGTATGGTAGAGAAAGTATCATCGAGCACGAAATATCCGCTCCCATTTTCCTCGTTCATTTCTAGTGCTGCTACTGTTCCGATGAGGTGCAGGCGGTATATCTTCCTACCACCGTAGGATACGAAGTTTCCGTCCTCACCAGAACCTCTTTCCGTATTTTCCAGGGATTTCAAAGGCAGCATGAAAAAAGTATAATCCATATCAACCGATGAGCTTCAAGAAGCCCGATTTAGGTTCGAATATCTCCCCCTCCTTCTTTAGCACTGTGAGTGCCTGGTCGACGTTATCGGTGCTTATGCCGCTTTTCTCCGCGTCCTCGTAAACTTTTGTTATAGGCAGCATGCTTCCTTTTGGCATAGCTTCGAGTTCGGATCTTATAAATGACTTTATAGTTATGATCATGCTTCTTTGCGATGATGGGATCCCAGTGATTACTCTATCTATGTCCAATTCTCCTGTTCCCTGGTCTATACCAACTTCACCTAAGTAAGCCATCATTAGATCTATAGCTCTTTTTGCATCCTCCAGAGTCGCGTACTCAGACAACCTGACTTTAGCGCTGCCTTCGCTGAGTCTTATGATCGCCTCTAACTGCCTAGCCGAGATGGGTATAGGTTTAAGCTCCTCTCCTTCGGAAGAGTTCTGTTTCCTGAGTTTTAAATAAAATTCCTGTATAGCTTTCATCGCATCGTTCGATAGGACTGGCTTACAGTTTTGTTTTGCATAAGCCACGTATTTTTTAAGCAGATCGGTTTTTATTGCAGGTTTGTTCTTGTTTATATCCTTGTTGGCTTCGAGTATCCTCTCCGATATCAACTTGTCCATGTCCTCGTTGGGCCTGTCTCTCAGAATAAAGATAAGATCAAAACGATTTATCAAAGTCGGCGGAAGTTCGATCTGGTAGGATATTACATCGTATGGATTGAATCTTCCCATCTTAGGGTTTGCTGCGGCGAGAACGCTTGTCTGTGCAGAGAGAGTCGAATGTATGTTGGCTTTTGATATGCTGATCGTCTGCTGTTCCAGGGCTTCGTGCATGGCTACCCTATCATCCTTGTTCATCTTGTCTATCTCATCTATAGCAAGCAATCCTTTATTCGTCAATGGGAGTGCACCTGCTTCTAGAATATAGCTTCTCGTAGCCTCGTCTTTAAGGATCGTAGCCGTAAGCCCTGCAGCACTCGAACCTGTACCTGTAACGTATCTAGCCTTGGGCGCGATACCGCTGACATACTTGAGAATTGCACTTTTTGCAACTCCGGGGTCTCCAACTAGAAGTATATGAATATCACCGCGTATCACACTGTTGCCATCTGCTCCAACCTTTCTTACACCACCGAAAAGCTGAAGAGCTATCGCGTCTTTCACGTGATCGTAACCGAATATATTCGGAGCTATCGAATCCCTGAATTTCTGGTATATCAACTTGTCCTTAGACATCTCTTTTATCGTCATTTCCTCTTCTCTACTTATTTCCATGTCCTCGAAACCCTGTTCTATGGATTCTAGATAAGACGCATCTATGAATATCTCAGACGTCTTCGATTTCCTCCCGCCGCTATAGATGACTGGGGTCTCGTTGACTACCCCGGAAACCATTACTTTGTTGCCTGGTATTATGTTCTTTTCGAACTTGGGATCGACGAGATCGCCTTTGAGCATAACATCTATGTGCTCTGGCTGTTCACCGCCCTCTAGATCTTCGGGGGCCTCCTCTAAGGTTATTTTCTGCGTGTCTATCAACTCCTTTTTGACGAGCTTGAACCTGCCTCTTCTGCCGCAGTTCGCACATATCGATGGAGACTTGATAGTACGTTCGGTCTGCTCTACTCTAGTTATATGTCCACAGCTCGTGCACTCAAAATCTATCGTCTTGGCTACAGGTCTCACACTTACGGCGAGCTTTATCAAACCGGATACCTGCAAAAGTCGGTTGATATGTTTGCTTCGTATCGCTCTGATTTTAAGCTGAGCGTTCGTCGGAAGGTCTCTTAGCCTAACGTCCAAAGATAACGCAGCATAAACAGGACTTATGCCGCTTATAAAATTCTTTATCTCGTCTATAGCTTCGCCGGGCTCGCTCAGTATATAATCGCCTAATTCCGGCGAAAAATCATCGACATCTTTGAAGTTTATGAGGACGGATGACTTATTCGTACCTATTATTGATTTTAACTGTTCCCCAAGTTTTTTGTTCACGAAAGATGAAACCGTATCGCTAAAATCGGATTTCATAGATCCCTCTGGAAGTGGCAATCGCTTTCTCCGCTTCTTGCTTTGACGATGACCGTTGCTTCCAGACGATTAGGAGCAAAGGCCTTCTTTTTATAGGCGTTTGTTTCATTTATAGAATAAATTCTGTAGTCCGATATTCTCATAAGCTATTTGTGTTACCTGCGGTTTAAATTCATTCTTTACTTTTGTGAAGACTAAGTTTATAGATGGCAGTAATATGTATTAAAACATTATTAAAAATCGTACGCTCGAATAATCATTGCAATACAAAAAAGCTTATATCAAAATCGTAATCGAATAGCCTATAAGATATCCTAGCGCTCCCCCAGCTATTATATCTCTTAGATAGTGCGCTTTAAGGTATATGCGACTGTGCATGACGATCACAGCGAAAATAAGAAGAGGAATAAAAGCAGGTGTAGCATAGAAAATGGCGGCAAAAGCCACCACGACGGCCGAGTGCGTAGACGGGAAACTTCTTCGTATCAATCTTGTTTTGTTTTTCCTGAAATAGCTTCTATCCATTGCGGCGGTCGGTCTGTGAGCATTTATGACCAGTTTCATCGCTTCTGATACAAAGATGCTCGCTGGTATCGCTGTAATGATATATTTTATGCTAGTGAAGGAGCGAAACACTAATATGAGCACTAGAGCTTCGAATATAAACATCTCTATAGAGTACTCCTCTATAAGCAGATAAAACATCCTTAGATAATTTTTTCCTGCGTTCATCTTCTTTTTTCCGCCAAATACAGCATCCTGTCTGCCCCGACTATCTCCGGAAGTACGACATCGTTGGCACCTAGCTGCTTGAATTTTGCCACGTTCTTTATCGCATTGCACCTCGCAACTATCCTAATATCTTTATTAGTTTCGCGTGCGTTAAGTACGACTAAGAAATTGTCGACATCTTGTCCGAGGCATGCGAACAGAGTATCTGCGTACTTTATATTGGCCATTTTCATGGTCTTCTCATCGAGACCGTTCTCCCTTATGACTTTGAACCTGGCTTTCTTCAGCTCCATAGTCCTTACCTCGTTATTCTCTATTATAATAACGGGCTTATGCCTTTCTTTTAATAAGGTTGCGATCCTCTCGCCTATCCTTCCTCCACCACATATGATGCTGTGGTGCTTAAGTCTTATTGTTTGAGCCATATAAATGACACCTCCGAATTCTTTTCTTATGCTAGCCACCAAAAACTCAAGAACGTAGACGGCAAATACGCCTATGAAAAGCGATAGAAAAAGCAGTAGCATCCCGAAAGAAGATTGGAAATGGAATGTCTCGAGGGCAACAAATACCGAAACGAACGCACCTTTCAAAGGTATGCCCTCATTATCACTTATAAGAACTGTAATCAGGGTTAACATTATCACGAGTATAACCGCTGTTACAAGAAGTTTCTGCAGGCTTTCGCTTACACCGTCCATTAGAATAAATAAATTTTGTTATTAATATCCGTTTCTTTTTGGGCCATGAAGGCGTCAGTAGCCTAAAAGCTCCATTTCTATGTTCACTTCTTTAGGAACGCTAGTCTTCATTATAAGATGAAGGGCTTTGGGATCCGCTTGTATGTCTATTATTCTTTTGTGAAGTCTCATTTCCCAAGTTTCGTAGCTCTCTCTACCCGATCCTCCCGGCGCGCGTCTTGTCGTTACTTTTATCTTTTTTGTGGGAGCGGGTATAGGTCCGGCTATGGCTATCCCGAGTTTGTTTGATATATCAAGTATACTATCGCAGACTTCCTTTAGTTTTACAGCATCTGTAGCCGTTAGTTTTATTCTTGCCTTCTGCATATCAGTTTTTAAGTAAGCCGCAACTATTTAAATCTTTTATAGTGGAAAGATTATAACATCACTACTTCCGAAAGCGGCAAGGAATTTAAACGACAGACGATATCGACGAATTATGATGAGAGCGCATAAATATAGGTTATATCCTACAAAGGAGCGGGAATAGATTCTTGATAAGGAGTCGGAAGAAGCAAGAATTCTTCATGCTCAACTTCTTGATGCAGCCATTAAAAGTTATAAAAAGGAGGAGAAAGCCCTATTAGGTCATGACTTAGAAAAAGCGGCTTTAAGAGTTAGAGAAAAGCATGGTTTTACTGTGAGCGCTTTGATGTTATCAAAGGATAAGGCGCAGAAATTGTATAACGAATCGGACAACCGAAAATTCTCGTGGGTATATGCTGCTTTTGTCGGTGCTCTTGAAGACGTGAAAGACGAGTACAAAAGAAGAGCGAACACCGCTTACGAAGCCGCTCAGATAAGGAAATCGGAAGACTGCTACGACACACCGTATCACACCGAGCTTGTCGTGTCAAAGATGAGCATGGGAATACAGTGGGCTGGCAGGAAGTAATGAAGGATTACAGACAATCAAAGCGCTAAAGCAAGTCTGAATAATTTATCCTATATGATACACAAAAGGCTGTGAGATTACTCTTTTTGATTATAATTAATCGAGGCACGCAACTATCCTGAGTATGAGAAACTTATTTCCATAGTCTATGCCATTTCTATTCCACCCTTTTTTACTGCTTATACAAGTTAAAAGCATAAAAATAGTGCCATTTCTGGAGATACCTATATCCCCAAAAATAATATTTTAAAGGATTGGATAGTTCATAAGTAGCGCTGAACTTCTCACGCCCTTACCAAACACGTATAGCAAACTTTAAATTTATTGTATAACATATTAGACGTATGGTAAATTTTAAACTAGTTGGTATTTGTGGCAGTCTTAGAAAAGAGTCGTTCAATATGGCGGTACTTAATACGGTTAGTGAACTTCTTCCTAAAGACGTGGATTTCGAGATCTTGGAGATAGGCAGCATCCCGCTCTATAATCAGGATGATGAAGCTAACATGCCCGCGGCAGTTTTATCGCTCAAGAAAAGTCTAGAAGACGCGGATGCGATCTTGATCGCCACTCCAGAATACAACAGGTCGATCACGGGTGTACTAAAAAACGCAATAGACTGGGCTTCTAGACCATACGGAAATAACTCATTCGATGACAAGCCCGTTGCAACGGTAGGAGCTACGGAGGGTGCTGTTATCGGCACGGCCGTTGCACAATATCATCTTAGACAGATTTTTTCGTTTCTAAATGCACACCCAGTGGAGAGGCCGCAGATATTTATAGCCAACGCCGCGGACAAGATCAAGAGGAACGTATTTGTAGACGAAGAAACGAGGAGATTAATAAAAGACCTTGTAGAAAAATTAATCGCGTGGGCGAAGCGATTAAATCCAGATTGAGACGGGTGTTCTTGAAGACGTGAAAGACGAGTACAAAAGAAGAGCGAACACCGCTTACGAAGCCGCTCAGATAAAGAAGCCCGGCGATTGCTACGACGCGCCCTACCACACAGAACTCATAGATATAAAGAACGAAAATGGTAAGGTGATAGGCTGACAAGAAATAATGAAGGATTTTAGCAGCAACGAACCAAGTAACTCACCTAAATGATCAACTGAACTTTATTCTATTATTAGATGGATATAAAGATTCAGCTGAGCTGATCGCGCGGAGTTCTAACACTTAGAGATGCATCAGCCCTCCATCCAAAGCTATAAATACCTTTATAAGATACATTATTAATATGAATTTTTCAGGACGAACAGACGATTTTCATAATGCTTTCTGCTCCTTTATTAAGATGCGAGATGAAGTAGGAGAAGTGCAACTTTTGATAAAGGAGTAAACTTCATGGAATACAAGCTTGTAGGCATAAACGAATTAAGGAGAGGGGATACGATCCTGGTGGATGATCAGTTCATATGCAAGATAACCGACATAGCTCTCAGCGCGCCAGGTAAACACGGACATGCAAAAGCCAGAATAGAAGCGGTGGGGGTCCTGGACGATAAGAAAAGAGTCTTTGTGATGTCCGCAGAGGACCGTGCGAAAATACCCATAATAGAGAAGAAAACTGCGCAGGTCATAAGCATAAACGGGGATAAAGTGCAGCTCATGGATATGGACTCATACGATGTTTTCGATACTGATCTGCCGGGCGAGCTCAGAGAGAAATTAGTAGAAGGCGCTCAAGTAACGTATTCTGATATGATGGGTCAGAAAGTGATAAAAAACATAAAGTAAGTAGCTGCACAGGACACTCGACCGTCGTGACGATTGAAGCATGACCGATATAGAATAAAGACGTATTCTTCTGCAAAAACGTCCGCTATCTCTTCGGGCTTATCTTCTTTTGAAGAAATTAAATATGGACAGTAAGGGATGCATCTTTCTTTTCAATGATTTTTTTTGAAACTTGAGGCTCTCCGAATCTATAGTGGAAATATCTCCAGAATCGAGGGTGAAATCTGCTGCCTTAGCATCTTCGATAACATGAGCGGAATCTGAAGCTTTTGGTATAGCTATAACCTCATCTTTGGCTATCAGCCAGTTGAGGGCTACTTGCACAGCGCTTTTCTCGTATCTCAAGCCTATCTCAGACAGCTTTTCGTTGAAGACCTTATACTTGGGCGAGAAAAAGTCGCCGTGTCCTAAAGGACTATAAGCTATAATGGTTATCCTTTCTTTTTGACAGTAAGGCAAAAGGTTTACCTCGGGCTCTCTCACTAGAACACTGTACTCGACCTGATCGGATACTATATCGTGATTGCTGAGGCTGTTCCGTGCTTCTATCAGCTGTTTCATGTCGAAATTACTGACACCTATATATCTTATTTTACCATCTTCGACGAGTTTTTCCATTGCTCGCATAGTTTCAGCTATTGGGATCTGTTTATTCGGCCAATGTAGTTGGTAGAGCCCTATCTGTTTTATGCCCAGACGCTTAAGACTGCCGTCGCATGCCTTCAGCACATCATCATAATGGAAATGTGAAGTCCACACTTTCGTCGCTATAAATACGTCCTTTTCACCCTTTATCGCAGCTCCTACAACAGGCTCTGTTCCGTATATTTCAGCCGTGTCTATAAAATTTATACCGCTTGAAAGCGCAGTTTTCAAGGCCTTTATTTTCTCTTCAGTTTCTTCTCCGAACTGCCACGTTCCGATGCCTATAGCGGAGAGCTTTTCGCTGGTTTTGCCTAGTTGCTTGAAAATCATATTACAGTCTGATTAGCTCGATCGTTTTTGTGTTCAAAAAATTGATCGGATCTGCCGAACCGAAGCTTCCTATCATAGTTCCCTCTCCGCATCCTTTATGAAAAAATTAAGAACATAGGATATTCCTACTATCAAAAACCCGAGTGAAATAACGAGCAGAACACCATACACGTCTATCCTAAAAAGCACAAACGCAAGTGCAAGTCCTACAGAAGGAGGATGCTCTTTCTTGAAAACGACCATCAAAGCTCCCGTTAACGAAACGGCTACAACTGATGCAGCAGCGAGTCCGACATATTGTAAAAGCGAATAAGATAGATACCCTGCTACACCGGCCATCATATAACTATATATAAGCGCCGAGCTCTTAGCAGCTCGGCTTTTTGGCATTACAAAAAGGATAAATGCAGAAGAGCCGACAGATGAATAGATTATTGCGCTCGAACCGAACCCATAAGCCAGATTGAAATGGACTAACTGCAGTATCATTATAATTATACCTATAGTCAGACCGGCCGCTATAGAGTTCACTAGTTTCTTTGATATGTTTATCTCCAATTTCCGTCTAACGTTTATATCCGTCTTCTTATGCCAGCCCATAAGATACTCTATGGATTTTGTTTTTAATAAAGATGCACGCCGATGGAGACGCTAAGATTTATTTATAAGCACTGTTATAAATAAGGATGGCTAAACTTGAGATCAGCAATTATTTCGATGAGATATACACGAACGGAGACTTCCCAAAGTTCAAGATTTTTGTAGACGGCAAATGGATAGCCGCAAAAAAGACGCAGGATCTAATAAGTTCCACCGATGGCAAAAAACTGGCTGAGATAGGCGTAGCTGATGCGGAAGACATAAACAATGCGGTAAACTCGGCACGCAACAACATTTCTAAAATAAGGAGCATGGCTGCAATAGACAGGATAGAGCTGATGAATCGGGTCATGAAAGAACTTGACGTTCACAAGAACGAGATAGCTAGAGTCCTGGTAAGCGAATCCGGAAAAGCGCTTTCCTCTGCCATGGGGGAGATAAACGCTTCTATAGAAAGAATGCGTCTCAGCATGGAAGACTCGAAAAAAATCGTAGGAGAATACCTGCCGGGAGACTGGGCTAGCGACACGGCTGAAAAGATAGCTCTGGTGATCAGAGAACCGATAGGCGTTGTTCTAGGGATATCGCCTTTCAATTATCCTGTGTTTACATCGATAGCAAAGGTCTTGCCGGCCCTTCTTGCAGCGAATACGATCATACTAAAACCTCCCAGTGCGGATCCTATAGCTTTTTTGATGTGCGCTGAGATATTCAGAAAGGTCGGACTGCCTTCTGGTACGCTGCAAGTGATAACCGGTAGCGGTTCAGAGACCGGGGATTTACTGACGTCAAACGACAAGATAAACATGATAAGTTTCACGGGAAGCACAGCGGTAGGGAGACACTTAGCGTCTATAGCCGGACTCAAGAAAGTCCACTTTGAACTCGGCGGCAAGGGAAATGCTCTTGTGCTCGAAGATGCTGACCTTGAGCTCGCTGCAAGACAGTGTGTAAAAGGATCTTTAGAACTGGCTGGTCAGAGATGCGATGCGATAAGCAGGATAATGGCTGTCGAAAGCGCCTATGATAAGTTCATCGATAAACTC
>CAZYMW010000005.1:0-13365 GCA_964648605.1 Candidatus Woesearchaeota archaeon
GGACAGAAGAGATAAAAACCGACAGATTCAATACTTCCTGCCACTCGATAAAGCTGTCAGGCTTTGACATGCTCCTTCCAGGCAGCTCCGTTGTAAAAACAGGGGAAAGATTGGAAATAAAGATTAATGACAATGCGTTTGAGAAATATAACGGGGACATCCTTTCGGCTCTGAGAGGTGCCATCGATGACTGCGGTGATTTTGACGGCGTGCTCGTATCGGGCGGCATAGACTCTTCTTTGATAGCGGCGATAGCAAAAGAAAAGAGTCCGGGTTGCGGTCTTTTTGTCGCAGGTTTCCCAGGCAGCGATGACATTAGATTCTCGGAAGTGCTGGGCAGAAACTTGAACATGAAAGTCTACAGTGTGCTGCTGACGGAAAACAGGGTCAAGGAGGCGGTAAGGAAGCTGAAAGAGCTAGGTCTCGACACATACAGCACGATAATAGGGGTTATAGAGTACGCTGCTTTAGAGTATGCAGCCTCTCGCGGATACCATAGGTTACTGAGTGGGATGGGCAGCGATGAGCTTTTCTTCGGTTTCTATAAGCACAGGAAGGAGGTATCAACAGAAAAGCTGATAGCCATGCGGAGATCGAGATTGTCTTACATGAATGTGTCGGATCTTTACCGCATAAAAACGATAGCTGACGAGGCCGGTCTGGAAGTCCTATTACCGTATTTAAATGAAAAAGTCGTTAAGTTTGCATTGAATATGCACGTGGAAGCTACGCAGGATGTTTATCGCAAAACTCTTCTAAGAGTGGCAGGTAGGCGGTTGGGGCTGGATGAGCACATTCTGGAAAGGAGCAAGAAGGCTATGCAGTATGGCAGCGGCTTAGTCAAGCATCTCGAAAAGATGGCAAAAGAGTATAATATAAAAAACATAGGTGAATACATAAAGGTAATATGATAAAAATACAAACATTTGGAGGATACAGCAAGATAGGAAAAAACATGACTGCTATAGATGTCGACGGTGAGATCGTGATAGCAGACATCGGCGCCGACATAGAGAAACTCGTCGATTTCGAAGAAGATAAAAACAGGATATCAGTGCACGATACCGCCGCTTTGATAAAGAATGGTGTCATACCCGACGATACCAGATTTTTTGAGGAGAACGGAAGAAAAGTGAAAGCGATAGTCCTCACCCACGGTCATCTAGATCATATATGGGGTGTGTCTTTCCTGGCAGCCAAATACAAGTGTCCGGTGATCGCTACCCCGTTTACGATGAAGGTCCTTGACAATCTGATGCGGAACTTCAAACAGAAAGGATTAAATACGGTTACGCTCAATACAGGCACAGTTTATAAGCTGTCGGATAGCATCAGCGTAGAGCTTGTAAACATAACTCATTCCATACCAAATTCTGCAATAGCCGCTATACACACAAAATACGGAGCTGTCGTCTATGCCAACGACTGGAAGTTGGATGATACCCCGACTCTCGGGCAGAAGCCTAATTACGCCAGGATGCAAGAGCTCGGCGACAACGGAGTGCATACTCTCATATTGGATTCCACTAATGTCGACCAGGACGGCTATACCTTCTCGGAGAGCGTTGTTAGGACAATGTTAGAAGACGTTATAAAGAAAGCCTTAAGCAACAAGACTATCTTCATAACTACGTTTTCTTCGCACATAGCAAGGATAAAGAATATAATAGAGATAAGCAGGAAGTTGAACAGACAGGTGCTCATATTCGGCAGAAGCATGGCGATGTATATAGGTTCTGCCGTGGAGGCCAACATAATAGAGAGGTCCAAATTCCCCGAAGTAATAACAAAGAAGACAAGAGTCAATGATATTCTTAGATACGTCAGGGGCAGACCAGGTAGATACGTTGTAATATGCACAGGCCACCAGGGAGAGAAAGGAGCGTTCCTTGACAAGCTCGTCACCGGACAGTATGAATACGGGTTGGGAAGCGATGATGCAGTCATATTTTCGTCTAGAGTGATACCTACACCGCTTAACATGGCGAATAGAAGCATGCTTCAGACGGCTCTCGAGGATCTAGATGTGAACATAGCCGATAACGTACACGTTTCAGGCCACGGATCCAAGAACGACTATAAAATAATGGTCAAGACATTGAGGCCGAAACATCTCATTCCTGCGCACGGCGGAATGGACAAGATAAGCGCAGCAATAGACGTAGCAAGGGATCTAGGCTATGAACTTAACAAAACCTCGCACATACTGCTGGACGGCCAAGAACTGACATTCGATTGAGGCATAAGCATATTTAAGACGGAGAGGATGTAAGCTTTAATGGCAGAGGATGCTGCGAACGATCGCTTGACCCATTCGAAGACCTGGAACCGCGACTCGGAGAGAAGGATATCAGAGGTGGTCGGCAAAAGGGCTTATAGATTCGATGAATCATCCAGCCTGGATGGTTTTTCCACCAACCCGGATGTTTTTTCCATGGATACTCCTCCGCCTTACCCGTCCGGAAAACCGTGGCACATCGGGGCTGTAGCTCAATACGCACAAATAGACATGATGGCAAGATCCGCCAGGATGCTGGGCAACGAGGTTCTTTTTCCTGTAGGAATAGACAGAAACGGCATACCAGTTGAACGTTACACAGAGAAAAAATACAACATAAGCATGAGGAGTACGAGCAGGGAAGAATTCCTTGGCTTGTGCAGAACGGCGCTCGACGAGCTTGAGAAGGAGATGTTAAACCTTCTTGATATACTGGGATACTCTGCAGACTTCGGGAAACTGTACAGAACGGACAGCGATGAGTATAGGGCTTTCACGCAGTCAACGTTCATACAGCAGTGGAATTCAAAGAATGTATACAAAGGGATGCGCCCAATCAACTACTGTACGAGTTGCGGAACGACCATAGCAGATGCAGAAGTGGAATATTCCACTATACCCTCCAAACTGGCTTACATCAAATTCGCCTTGAAAGGATCACAAAAAGATTTGATCATAGCTACGACGAGACCCGAGCTTCTTGCTGCGTGCGGTGCCGTAATAGTCAATCCTAGCGATGAACGGTACAAGGATATCGTGGGCAAGAAGGCGATAGTGCCTTTATACGGTCTCGAAATCGATGTATTAGCTCACGAGGCAGCAAAACCAGGATTCGGAAGCGGAGCTGTAATGTTGTGTTCTTACGGTGATTATAACGATGTTCTGCTGTTTAAGGAGCTGAATCTTAAGGAAAGGATACTGATAGACACATCAGGAAAGATGAACGCCGAGGCCGGGAAAGATCTGGCTGGCATGAAAATAAAAGAGGCTCGTATCAAGATAGTATCGATGCTGAAGGAAAAAGGCGTCGTGGAAAGAATCGAGGATATAAACCACAGCACACCCATATGCGAGAGAAGCAAGACCCCGATAGAAATAATACCACTGGAAGAATACTTTCTGAAGACAGCCGATTACAGAAGTCATTTTGTAGACATAGCAAAGCGGCTGGAGTTCATACCAGATCAGCACAGGCAGATACTCATAAACTGGATAAACGTCGCATCCGACTGGCCGATATCAAGACGCAGGTTCTACGGGACGGAAATACCGATATGGTATTGTGACAACTGTGGAGAGCCATACGTTCCACCACCCGGAAAATACTACAAACCCTGGAAGGAATCCCCGCCGGAACAAGCGAAGTGCTCCTCCTGCGGCGGAAGAAAATTTACAGGAGACGAAAGGACTTTTGACACATGGATGGATTCCAGCGTAAGTGCGCTTTTCGTGAGCGGTTTTGGGACCGACAGCGAGTCCCATAAAAAGGCATATCCGATGACTGTAAGGACGCAAGGGGTCGATATAATAAGGACGTGGATGTATTACAGCATAGTTAGATGCTGGCAGCTTTCTGGGGAAGCTCCATGGAAGAAAGCGTGGGTCGGTGGGATGGGTCTTGATGAGCACGGCATGAAGATGAGCAAGAGCATCGGTAATATTGTGGATCCATCGCCCCTGATAGAAAAATACGGAGTCGACGCATTCAGGTTCTGGACGGCATCCGAAGCCTCGATCGGGAGCAACTTTTTATACTCGGAGAGCAAACTTGCAGGCTCCCAGAAGTTCCTTACAAAATTATTCAATCTTTCCCGCCTCATACATGCGTTGGGCAGGCCGGCAAAAAAGGTCGGTTACAACGATCTTATGCCTGCGGATAAGTGGATTCTTGGCGAGTTCTCGATCCTTGTAAAGGACGTAGTTTCGGGTTATAAGGAGCTTAATTTCTTCATACCCTCAAACAGGATACGCAGTTTCGTATGGTCGATGTTCGCACCGCACTATGCGGAGATGGTGAAAGCAAGAGCTTACGGAAACGGCTTTTCCAAAGAGCAGGAGAACGCGGCGATATACACGTTGAACCGTGTTCTTGAGGGAGTAATCCTCCTCGCTGCCCCTATATGCCCTTTCATAACGGAAGCACTATGGTCAGAGACCCACGAAGTGGGCGATTCCGTCCACTTAAGACGGTTCCCTGAACCAGAAGGATACGACGAGAAATACATGTTGGGAGACCAAATAATAGAATTCAACAGCAAAGTATGGTCGAACAAGAAGGAAAATGGTCTTTCTTTGAAGGACAGCACGCATTTTAAGATACCGGACGAGCTGAAGGATTTCGCTGACGATTTAAAAGCTATGCACAACATAATCGATGCGCAACAGAAAATAATATGACGAGGATAATCGTAAAGAACATAAATTTCGGGGAAAAAGTAGTCGAACTCGACGACAATACAGTAGACGAACTTATAAAACGGCTCGGTACGAACGACGACGCTTCGCTAATCGTCGGGGACGACGGTGAGATATACACAAAAGACATGAGGCTTATTGACGGCTCGATCGTTAACATGATAGAAGTTTTTTCGGGTGGCTGATGTGAAATGCCAAGTCTGCGCGGGTAGTGCTGTGATAAGCACATCGAATGGAACTTTCTGTGCTGATCACTTTAAGGAGAACTTTGAGAGAGCGGTTCTTGATACGATCAAAGATTATAACCTGATAAAAAGGGATGAAGCTGTGGGTGTAGCGAATTCCGGCGGGAAGGATTCCCTGTCGCTATTGTATATAATTGCGAAGTACTTTTCAAAGACCAACCGTATAATATCCATAACGATAAACGAGGGGATAGAAGGCTATAGGGACAAGACGATAAAGACGATGGAGAAATATTGCAGCGAATGGGGGATAGCTTATAAGATATACAGCTATAAGGACTTCGCTGGAATCGACATGGACGGCATAGTCAAAAGACAGAAAGGCATACCGTGCGCGGCCTGCGGCGTTCTGCGCAGGTATCTCCTAAACGCCGCTGCAGTAGAATCCGGTGTAGACAAGCTATGCACTGCACATAACATGGATGATGAAGCAGAAAGTGTTTTGATGAACATAGTACAGAACGATCCCGAAAGGCTTTTACGTTCAGGCCCGATATCCGGGATATTTGCTGACAAAGGGTTTGTACCCAGGGTGAAACCCTTCATGTTCAGCAGCGAAAAAGAGACGATGCTTTTCTCTATTCTGAACGGCATAGACGCTTTGCACACCGCGTGCCCGTACGCAGGTTTAGGTTTCAGAGGCGTGTTTGCTGATATGGTAAAGCAGCTCGAGACGGATATGCCGGGATCAAAGAAGAGGATAGTACAGACGGCGCTAGCCTTAAGAGCCGCTCTATCCATTGTACCGCACGGGAAACTTGGAGAATGTGCTGTCTGCGGTTCTCCGGCATCCGGAAGGGTCTGCATGGCGTGCAGGATAAAAGAAGAGTTCGCCGGTCAGAACAAGGCACGATCTCTCCTGCAATAGTCGTATAATGACCGCATAGAACAAGCCTAAATGCACATAGCTCCACTTTTTACTCTATTTTATGTTTTTCTATAGAAGGAATGAAGCGTCTGCCGCAACACTACGCACAGCACTACCGTAATAATAAATGTTTAAATATCAAAAACTGCATTAATAGAATATTATGCAAGAGCCTGTGCCAAATATAAACATTTCTCAAGATTACAATGCATACTCAAATAACATAAACGACTTCAATAGCAGGTTGAACAACACACTGCAGGATATATACAAAAGGATAAACACTCTGGTGCAGAGCATATCCAGTATAGATGCATCCCGTAAGCTCAACGCCGATCGGATCGAGAAACTATCTTCCGACCTGAACAATGTCATATCCAATTCGAATGCGGCTATCAACAAAAGTATAAGCATGTTTAACCAGGCTTCAAGAAAGATGGTCACGGATATCGACTTTAATTCCAAGAAAACGGACGAGCTTGGCGCAGATCTGAAAAGATCCACGCAGACGACCAAATCGCAGATAAACGAACTGACTTCTGCCGACAATGAACTCAGCGAGAAATTAAACAAGGTATCAGAGACGCTTTACTCCGGCATACCTAACATAAACAGGCTGGTGGAGGATCTTAACCAGCTTAAGAAAGCCCATTCCATCATAAACTCACGTTTCGCAACCTTGACAAGCAGTGCAAACTCTCTGTCTGTAGAGACCAACAGTCTGAACCTTAAGCTCGATACATTAAGCAAAGAGTTCCAGAACATACAGGCGAGCATATCCGATACCCAGAAACATGTCATGGATTTCATAAACATAGCTAGATCGTCAATAGCAAACGTAAGCTCTTACAATCCTGAAAGCCTGAACGTGGAGATAAGCAAAACCCGGGACAAAACCGACTCTTTAGAGAACCAGATATCCGATATGATGTCGCACATAGAGAAGCTGCAGTCATCGCTGTCATCGATCAACGGCAAGGTCTCCGAGCTTTCTACCGTAAAAACTGCCTCAAGGCTTTTCGAGAACGTACAGAAGCTTGCGGACACCGTCGAAGGAGTGCAGAACAAAGTGGATGCGAAGGCCTCGAGGATAGAAGTGATATTCAACGAAATGAACAGCCAGATGAACCGTTTTATAGAAATCTCTGACAAGCTCAACGAACTATCGAAAAGGTCGAACGGCATAGACGCCGATATAGAAAAACTTAAAGGCGGCCTCACTATGTTCGCCACAAAGGATGACGTACTCGATATACACCGCAAGCTGGACCAACTTTCTAAACCTCAGAACAGTTGAAAGGCACCATGGAAGAAAACAGTAGTAAAATAAGAAAAAGATTATATAAGGACACGCCTTTGATCGGCATAAGCTTGAACGAGTTCGAAAAACCAGGCAGCGATTATTTTACAAACCTCCGGAGATTCTGCATATCGATAGGCGTGATAAGCCCTGGCGAAAGCAGAGTGGGGATAGTGCATATACTCGATATACTTCTTAAAGCAAGAGGAGAGGACAAAGAAGGGCTCGATAGCTATTCCATAGTCAAAGAGCTCTACAAAATTGATGTAAAGATAGTCTACGCCAATATACTAAGGGATATAAGGAAGCTCATAGCCGTTGGATTGGTCGAGAAAAGAGACGGCAGGTACAGGATAAAAGAGAACATGGGTCTTAGCGAAATCCTCGATTCTTTCATCAAGCCGTACATAGTGGAAAAGATACTTAAACGCATTTCCGACTACGCATCCAAACTCGATGAGCAGATAAATAAATCCTGATCAGATCTCAGAGACAAGTTTATAGATCCTTTTGCCGTTGGAAGTCAATTTAAGGAGTTTCTTATGCGATGTACTGTTGGCCGTTATTATGTTCAGTGCTGTCATCTTTTTGATGAGTTTTATTATATAAGCGTAACTGCAATCTATCTTCTTAGCAGCCATTGCGGAGTACATGCTCCCGTCGTTCGAGGCTATCATCTTAAGCAGAATAAACGGCTTTTCGTGCAGGAATAATTTTTGTATCGCTTTATTCGGACTGATATCCTTCGAGTGCATACATCCATCATATTGTTGTGTTCTATTTATAGTTTTAGAATCTCGATCCAGCCGTTTATCCCGGAGTTTGGAACCGCTCGGATCTTGTTATTTCCCCGCCCGCAAGGAAAGGAAGTCGATCAGAAAGGGCCCACTGGGATTTGAACCCAGCTCAGATGGTTACCCCATCTGCGGCATTCGAAGCCATCTATCCTGTCCAGGCTAGACTATGGGCCCATATCCTCTGTAATCCTGCAGAATATTTATCCTTGTGATTTGCAGACTGTTTTTAGACTTCTATTATCTTTCCATCCGGTCCGACGTTTATGATGGATGTGCTGTCGAGTCTGTCTTCTAAACCGAAAGTCTCGTGTATATGGCCGCATATGCATTTGTCAGGCTTGAACTTCTCTATGCTGTTTCTTACAGCCATACTGCCGACGCTCATGTCTTTGCCTATCTTGTCGAGCTTGGTCTTGTAAGGCGGGACGTGTACGACCATTATCTTCTTCTTCGCGTCTTTTACGTATTTGAAAGAGCTTTCTATCCTCTTTTTTATCTGGGTCTCTGATAGTTCGTTCGGACCTATGTTTGCGAGTCCGCACCCGAAAAACCCTATATCACCGACTTTGAACGCATAGTTATGCAGGTCGTAAAGTATATCCGGATATCTTTTCTTCAGCATGAATATATCAGCCTCGCTGTCGTGGTTTCCCGGGATTATAGCGACTTTTTTGTTCACGTCGGAAAACGGTCTTAAAAGCCCTTCCAATCCGTTCCCGAATATCGACAGATCGCCTGCCAGTATGACCAGCTCTACGTCCTCTTTTTTCGCTTTTTTAGCGAGTTTTTCAGCCGCGTGTATATCTCCGTGCAGATCGGATGCAGCGAGTATTTTCATGACCATCCTCCAAAAAAGACATTCAAGTTTCTTTTAAACATCCTCCTAACTTATCTATGACAGATATGATTTAAATCCCTTGCCTATCTTTTAAAGCGCTGGTCGATTGCAGTAGTAGTTAAAATCATAAAATAAGCCTGAATCCATCTCCTTCGTGGCAGACTCATAAAGCACCGTCCAACCCGCACAGGTCATTCATCGTTATGGATCGGGTATCTTTGCCGTTTTTAATGAATGCGTTATTGAGGGACATCGCAGGCTTTTTGAAGCCAAAAACGGGTTAAGATAACTTAATATATTAATCCGAATCATAGAGATGATATGACAGATTATAAATTGGACAATAAATTCAACGATTCGTTCAAGCAAGCCGCACTCGGAGTGTCCATAGGGGAAAATAACCAGCTCGCCGAATTCGCAAAAATACTGAGAAGCGGGGCTCAGATGGTGGAGTTGGATCTTGCCAGCCTGTACGGTTTTACCGGTCAGGGAACGCCGGCCGCTAGAATAACCAAGACCGAAAGGGAAGCGATAGGGAACCTTGCCAGAACCACCGATTCCGACTTAAGCGTGCATGCGCCATGGTCTATAAACTTTTCCGGTATAAACCCGAAAACGGGCGAGAGGAACGCAGAATACCAGGATCTCATGAAAAACGAGATATCCTCCGCCATAAAATTCACAGACGATATCAGCAAATCTATGGGCAGACAGAACATGCCTGTAATATTCCATGCCGCATCCGACAGTTTCGGCACGCCGAATCCCGACCTTCGTTTTTCTGTGTACGATAAAGAGCAGGATAAGGCGTTCACAGTAGGGCCTTATATGATCCCCAACGTAACAGAAAAAGAATTCAAAGAAAAATATCCAGCTGTTAAAGGGAAGATATCGTCGAATCCGGACGGCTCGATAACCCTCTCTCCAAAAGCTACTTTCACATTCTTAAAAGATCAGGAAGCGATGGGATACAGCCAGGAACTGGCAAGCTTGGATATAAGCCAGCAGAACATAGAGATACAGAAAAGACAGCTTGCAGACGCTTTGATGGACCCTTCAATAAAAGGCACGCAGAGGGAGATCGACCTTATAAAAAGCAAGGAATGGCTCGACAAAGAAGAAAAAGGGTTGAAGAACAGAAGATTCCTGAAGGAAAAACAGATAGAAAACATAGAGAAGCGGTTCGTGCCGTTTTCAGAGGAAGCGCCAAGACTGGCAGCAGAGGGCATAAAGGACGCTGCATTGATGGCGGCTAAAACCGGCACAAAGCCGATGATACTCGTGGAGAACACTATGACTCCCGATATGTCTCTCAGCGATCCTGCAGACGTAAGGAAGACGATAGATAAGGCGAGGGAGCTCTTCGTGGATACGGCTATGAAAGACAGCAGACTGCAGCTGTCCAAGGCGGATGCGGAGGATCTGAGCCGCAAACTTATAGGCGTCAACCTCGACGTGGGGCACTTGAACATATTCAAATCGTATACGAATCCGGAGACAGGAAAGCCTTACTCCGACGCAGATATAGTTAAAATGGCCGGGAAACTGGGCGATTATGTAAAAAGATATCATTTAAACGATAATATGGGCGATATAGATGCGCACCTGCCTTTAGGAGAGGGGACTGCTCCGATAAAAGAGATATACGAGACTCTGAAAGATGCAGGTGTGGAAGCCCCTGCGATAATGGAGGTCTTTGGAGGGGTCGGTGGAATAACCGCCGGCATGGGGCCTTCGTTTCAGTACATGGGCGCGCCTCTGTTCGGCGATACTCCTTATGCGAGCCTGTCAGCATACGCAGGAAATCCTTATTCTTCCATAGTGGGCGACTATTCGTCTTATCTGAATCTTGGTCTCAGGAACGATCTGTTCCAGTACGGGGGCTTCAGCGGGATATCGCCCACTTTCGGGGCAGGTTATATGGACAATAAAGGAGGCGGCGACTTCTCAGGAGCACCGGTGGTTTGATATGGACGAAAAAAACGATGAAGGTAAGTTAAGACTAAAAGGGTACGATGCAGCGTATAAATTCGCAAAGAACTCGTTCGAAAGATACCCCAAACTTATAAAGACTATAGCACTTTTCGGTTCTTACAGCAAAGGGAAGGAAACTGAACAGAGCGATGTAGATATAATGATAATAATGGACGATGTCTTGAACAAGCTGGACGAGAATATACTTGCTCCCTTTTATGCTGATATCGACAAGCTTCTGAAGGAAGAAAAAAGCATAAAACTTCACATAAACTTCGTCACACTGACCGCTTTCTGGAAGGGAGTATTGGCTGCTGACCCGGTATCGGTAAACGTGCTGAAATATGGTGTGCCTCTTATAGACACAGGATATTTCGAGCCGCTGCAGGTGCTTCTCGAAAGAGGGGAGATAAAACCTACGGAGGAATCGATATATGCCGCACTGTCAAGAAGCCGGTTATACGCAGAATCCTCTAAAGTAAGGCTGGCCGGATCGATAACGGATATGTATTGGTCGGTGATAAACTCAGCCCAGGCGTTGATAATGAAACATGGAGAAGTACCTCCATCCCCGGAAACGATCGAAGGAATGCTCGAATCTCTGGAGAGGATGCATGTCATTACAGCAGAAGATGTCTCTACTTTTATACAGATATTTACTCTTGGAAAGAAACTGTTGCACGGCGAGAGGCTGGATATAGCAGGAGCAGACGCAGACAAGGTCATCAATGAAGGGATGAAATTCAACGAAAAAATGAGCAGACTCGTTGAAAAGGATCAGTTTTCAAACAAGACTGCTTAGCACGAACCCCACGCTCGCACTGAGCGCTGCTATTACTACGCCTATACCTGCAGTCTTTAAAGCAGCTTTTAATCTAGCTATCGAACCATGCTGGGAATACGAGCCTATCAGGCCGAGGACTGCGATGCTTATGATAAAAGATGCGATGCTTGCGGACCTTATCCCGTTCTTGTTCGAGAAATAAAACGCAAGGTACGGGGCAATCACTATAATGCTGCCGGTTATCGTCGAAATAAAGCTTTCTGCTGCATATTTTAGGCTTTTCATGTGCTTGCTGCTAGCCAATTTAACAGGGTTATAATCCCTTGTGAACATAAACTTTTTGTATTCCATCAGTTGCAGCCCTGTCGCAAAGTTCTCTGCATTGTATACTGAAAACATGTTGGATAGCGCTCCAGTTATACCCACCAGGAGTATCGATACGAATGTAAAACTGTACTCGTTGAAAAATGACACTCCCAGCGATAGTCCGAGACCGAGAAACAGGCCATCGCTTATGCTCAGAACAAGGTATCTTGCCCTATTTCTTTCCATTAGACAAGACAGTCGCTTCGTCTAGGCTGTTTATAACGGCCCCCCTGTCTTTGAGAGCGTTCTGGACGCCGTTGAAATCTATCCGCGAACCATCGATCATTATTTTTAGACCTTCCGTTCTTATATCGACTTCTTCAACCTTTATAGAAACAGACCCGCCCTTTACGTACTTTGAGATGTCTACAGCAAGGTCTATTATGCTGTACTCGCCCACGGGTTTGACCGCGTCTATAACTAACCTGCTCAAGTGCATAGTATATTGATTATTATGGGTTCTTTCTATAAATATCTTAGACATAAGGCATCATATGTTTATCTTGCGTTTCTAATCTGCTTATCAGGGAGGTCCAACCAGCTCAAAGCAGCTTATTGTAGAGTAGACACTCCGCACGGATCTATTATCCAGCGCTTCCAAAATTAAACAACAGATTTAAACAAAAGATGAATCAATAGACTATGTTGGAGACATTCGGATGCAGGATCCATCCTGCAAACGAGCAGGAAGAAATCAATGCTTACGGAGATGATGTCTTTGTCTTAGAAACAACTGAAACAGACGTCATAGACGAAGCAGGAAGGTCAGGGAGCAGCGAAGCGTGCGGCAATCCATGCTTTCAGAACCGTTGATTTTAATTTCCGTCCAGAATAAAGTAGTTGGTAATGCTGAGGTAGCGTAACCTGGCAGCGCGTAGCACTGGAGATGCTATGGGCATTCTGCCCTTGTGAGTTCAAATCTCACCCTCAGCGCGTTTTTTATTTCTGTGACGTCTAAAAATCAAAAATCTTCCACAAGCTGGCATTTCGTTTAATATTTCGGCTTTATTTGCGGATTTTTTGATTATTACAGGCTTTTAAGAGTTATTGTAATAATTACAGGTTTTCTATATTTTTCTTCGAATAAAAACAAGTTAAATATTTATATAAGTGGTGTATCGTATTATCATAAGTAAGTGGAGGTTAGTTATATGGGATCAAGGAAGAGATTTTCTTTGGAGGAATTTTTAGATGAGGCTGTAAAGCACCCAGCGTGGCTTTTTAATGCGTGGCAGGCGCTATATTCCGCAATCGAACGAAAGGGGAAGGACGAGAGCGGTAAATGGAACTTCGTAAAAGGAAGACTTTTCGGGCTCGATGAAAATATCAACGTGCTTGTAGACGTGATAAAAGCAGGGACACACGATCCTGAATTCAGAAGCAAGATGGCTCTTCTTATAGGCCAGACAGGCACTGGTAAAACAGAGACTACGAACGTTCTCGTAGAACCTTTGTCCGAATACAGGCAGACAGAAGATGGCAAACTGTACAAACTAAAGC
>CAZYMW010000006.1:0-10812 GCA_964648605.1 Candidatus Woesearchaeota archaeon
ATGTTACCCTGCCATCCCCTATGAGTGAAGCCATTACGCACGCCGAGAAACCGGATCCTGTCCCGCTTTCCAGGATCTTGCTGCCGGACTTTATCCCGCCATACATTATTATGCTTCCTATGTCCTTCGGGATGATGATCTGCGGAAGGCGTATTATTTTCCTGAGGAAATCCGGCGTGGATGGTTCTGCAACAAAGAATACCTTTCCTTTGTGCGTCTTGATCATCAAACCACTCTTCGCTTTTTTCAGTTGTGATGCCTTTATTATCCCGAACTTCGTGTTTATGTCCTTGTCTATGTCTATGAAGAGATGAGCATCTTCGCCTACAAGTAGAACTTTTCTTTTCATCATGCGACCTTTATTATGTTTATTGTATTGCCGTATTCGGAATAATCAGCTATCTTTTTAGCCTTTGTTATAATGAACACCACCGTCTTGTAGGATGCGGAATATCCAGAGAATTTTATGAAGTCACGCTTCGTAAGCGCGGATTTCATAGCTAATATTACAACCGTCTTAAGGTGGTTCTGGCCGTATTCGCAGCGGTAGATATCCTGTTCTATCCTGGTCGCCCCGTCGAAGCCGTGTTCTAACAGTATATCTTTTACCTCCTCTGACACCGGTTCGGAAAGTTTTACTTTTCTAGAAGTGCGGGATGTTAACGCTTCCTTTTTCCTAGGTTGTTTTTGACGCTGCTGCTCGGGCTCTTCCTGCGGTTGTCCTTCGTTCAACGCTCTTTTGACGTCGTTTAGCGACAGCTTGTAATAATACGCATAATCTATACGCCTGCCCGTTTCGCTGTCTTTAGCTGCGACCATCTTTATGAAATCACTTAGCGACTTTGAGATATATCTCTCAGCAGGTGTTAAGTCGTCGATCTTTACCACCCCGCTTGTTTTTACCTTGTTCACAAGAGCTTTCTCTGCGTTGTTAAGAAGCGGGTAGAGTTTTGACAGTGCGGCATCAATATCCTTCTTTAAGTAATAAACAGCAGATGTGCCGTATCTCCTCTCCGTTCTCGCCATTTCATTCTGGTCCACGTAATAATCCAGTATCGCGGCGGTTTGTATCGTGTCTTTTCCAAGCGTTTCAGCAGCGTCTATCGTAAGAATAGGTCCTTTATCCAGCAAGCTTAATATAGTTGATCGCATAGTTTCAAGATCCGAGGCCATATCAACTATTATCGTCTTTTGCTTATATTTAAAATGTTTTGCTGATAGAAATAGATATGATGGGATTGAATAAAAATGGACAAGTTTTCACGATGGATATGCTAATAGCACTATTCATATTTATGCTGATATTTACATCTGTGATAGTTTTCATTTATGAAGTGGCATCCGTATCGAATCCTTACTCAGCGTATTATGTCCAGTTTATATCGAGCACTCTGGACAGCGAAGCTTCATCGGCTATAAATGTCCTTACGGGTTCACAGGGTTCTCCATCCTACTGGCCATCTCTTTCCTGTCCTGCTATAAAGACTCTCGGGGTGATGGTGAATCCATACGAAGCATCCGCCCAAAAACTCTACAATCTTACTACACTGTCAAAGAACTCACCGGGTTGTTTATCGGAGTTATTAAGAGGAGGTAATTCGTTCAATATCTCTGCGTTTTATCTAAACGGTACCAGAGTCGTAATAAACTCGGTACATATAACAGCAGGCTTTCCGATCCCGCTCAATGCGATATACATCGCATCGATACAAAGATACGTCGTTCTAAGTCCGAGTAACAGCATAATAAGGATAAGCTACGCGGAGTGGTTGTCATGAAAGGACAGGTATTCACTATGGATCTCGTTCTTGGTACAATAATAATTCTATCAATTATAAGCAGCGCGTATGTGGTCTCATCTGCGTATTCGACAGCGACCCGGTCCACTCTCTCCAATAGCAATCTTGTGAGTGAGTATTCATCTGCAGTAGCAGCGTTTACCTTGGTGAATGCCACGATGCCGCAGATTTTCGCTTTCCAGAACGGCGGGTCTCTTTCCACTGTGACGAATTATATAAAAAGCACTTTGGGTGCTGAACTCGCTACACCGTACTCTGTTTCTGTCTATGCATTGGAGGACTATTCACAGGGATCTGGGGGGGTTCCAAACGTATCTCTTTTCAGTTTTAACTCGAGCGGTTTTAGTGGTCTGAACTTTCAGGCTTACAACGAACCCATTCTAGTGACGAACACATCTTCTCTGTGTGGTACATCGTGCAACGTTTCCTTGATAGCTAACTCCACGTTTCCATCGCTGACGACAGAAGTGAATGCAGCTGGGTGCAGTGTTTTCACAGATTCAGGAGCCTCTGTCTCTGGCTGGACCGTGCAGAACAACACTCCGGCGGGTTACTGCACCATAACAGTAGCGCCGTATAATAGTGGAGGCAAACCAGGCAACTACCTTGTAAGCACAACGAACGGCACAGTTTCAGAGGGAAAGACTACATTATATGTGTTGGGTCTCGATCTTATACGCATAGAAGTGCAGACATGATCATTGTTCGAAATGACCCGTTTATACAAAAAGCATGTCTCTGTTCCTTTCTTCTGATTCTAGCTTGATCACGAAATCGTTTAAAGGACCGTCTACATCTCCCATATACAGACCGTTTTCTATTGCAAGATTGTTTATCCTTAACAGCATCTTACTTATTTTGTAAGCGTCTGCAAAAGGTACATTGTTTTTATACTGGTTGTACAACGTAAAATTCTCCAGTAGCTTCTCATATAATATTTTCGCTTCATCCTCTTCCATTCTTCTCCTCCCCCAATAATTAATAGATAGGAACTCCATAAAAAAGGCTCGCTTGGTATTACTAAGATATTACTATCCAATCTTTCTGCAGGTTTTTTGGAGCCGCTTCAAATCAGCACTGTATCGCGCTTTTAACGGAATTCTGTGTCGTATCTCTCCCTATCGCAGTTTTTCGAGTTGTAGAAGAAAACCGACTCCGCACATATTCTTTAAGCAGACAATCATTTATGTTCGGCGGATTCAGCAAAGAATTCGCCCCTTTCTTTCTGTTCTATATCCAGTCTGCTGCCTTTTGTGTTTATTCTAGGCCTCAAAGTATCAGGATCTCTTCGCATTGTAATATCCACCCTCTTCAAGAAGTTGTTTATAGCAGATGGGGTGGATGTTATCTCATCGGTCAAGCCGCTTACCCCTTTTTCTCCTTTGAACAGTATGCTTTTTGAACATACAGAGTCAAGGAACAGTATATCGTGGTCGACTATCACAGCGCACTTCTTTCTCGTGTTTATGAAAGAGGATATTATCCACATCATCTTCAGCCTGTCTTCTATATCGAGATCGGCCGAAGGTTCATCTAGGAGGAAAATATCCGCATCATTCATGAGTGTAGCTACCACTGCAACTTTTTGCAGTTCCCCGCCTGACAAGGTCTTTATGTTCTTATTTAACAGCTTGTTTATCTCGAGTTTGTTGATTATATCAAGAAATCCGCTATCCTCCGTGTAATCCGGGTTCACAGACAGCAACGCAACATCTACAGTGCTGTCGAACCTCTGCAAGATCTGTGGTTTGTAGCCTATTTTTATACCCAAATCCAGTTTTCCGCTGTCCGTTTCTAGTTCTCCGCACAAAGCACGTACGAACGTCGTCTTTCCTATACCGTTCTCTCCTATAACCCCTACTATATCTCCTTCGTACAGTTTTCCTGCCTCTGTTTTAAGCTCGAACTCTCCTATATTTACCCTAAAGTCCGGCCACGATACGACTATTCTGTTCGTAGGCACGCTCGGACTCTTTTTTATCACGATCTCCCACTCTCTAAACCTAATGTTTTCATTCGGCAGGTATCCTTTTATGTAGTTGTTTATGCCATTTCTAGTCGGCATGACATGCGATACTATCCCATAGTTTGCATCAGAGCCGTAGAGTATCTGTATAAAATCTGTTAGATAATCAAGCATTATGAGATCGTGCTCTATAATCATAACCATCTTTTCTTTTAAATTGCTTCTTATGGAAGCTGCGATCGAAAGCCTCTGCGTTATGTCAAGATAGTTCATCGGCTCGTCGAATATGTAGACGTCCGCATCTTCATCCATAACCTTAGCTATAGCTACCAATTGCAGCTCTCCTCCAGATAATGTTTTCACATCCCTATCCATCAGCGTGTCTTTGACCAACCCGAATCTGTTCTTGCTCACGTTGTCCGATACTTTTCCAGATAGTTCGAACTCCTGCGGTTTCACGGCAACTTTCATCCCGTTTTTGTAAAGTTTTGTCAAGTAAGGCTGTATATCTTTGCCTCTGAATCTTTTTATTATGTCCTCAACAGGAGGCTGGACAGAATAATTTCCAAAGTTCGGAGTCAGAGCATTTGATATCAGTTTTACGTTGGTAGTCTTTCCTATGCCATTTCTTCCTATGAGACCCACTATACTTCCATTTATAGGCGTAGCTATGTTATATGTTCTAAACGTGTTAAGCCCATACTGGAAAGTTGTCTCTTTTTTCAATTCATCCGGAAGGTTTATTACTCTTATCGCATCAAAAGGACATCTTTTGACACAGATACCACAGGCTATGCATAGTTCTTCGGTTATACCAGCTTTGCCATTTTCCCTGGCGAATACAGTATCTTTAAATCCTTGTCTTACTACAGGGCATACTTCTCTGCAGATATAATTGCATCCATCCGGTGCTTGACACTCGCCCTCTTTTATAACGGCTATCCTCATAAATGCGTCGGATCGAGGATATCAACTTTTCTAGGGGATGCAGAGTGTCCTCCCCACTCACAAAAGTGCGTCATTTTGTTCTTTTGTAGGCCATAATAGACAATTATGGATCGCCTATTTATAAACGCTCTCCGATCTAAAAATTTAGTTGCCGCTGCAAGATAACGTAGCAAATATAAGATGACGCATAAATAGATCAGGATAAATAAAACGCATGCGGAGCAAAAAATCCTTATATCTATAAATAGAAAAACATAGGTTTATTAAACATGAAAACGTTCCATATTATCAAAGAGGATTGCGCTGTTGCGTAGAAAATTTTTATGATAAACATACCAAAAGAAACGCTTGAATTTTTCAACGGTGATGAGCTTCGTTCTAGAATATTCTATGAAAAATATTCGCTGGTGTCAAACGACGGCGAAAAGCGCTTCGAGACCGTCCCTTCCCAGATGTGGAAAAGGGTTGCAAAGGAAATCGCAAGCGCGGAGAAAAGCGAAGACAAAATAAACGAATTCGAGAAGAAATTCTATTGGCTGCTCGAAGATTTCAGGTTTGTACCCGGTGGAAGGATACTTTTTGGAGCAGGCGCCGATAGGAATGTAACGCTGCTCAACTGTTACTACCTGCCTATAAAATCGGATTCGATAGAAGGGATATTCGACACAGCGAAGGAGATAGCTAAGACATATTCTTTCGGGGGCGGTGTAGGAATAGATATATCCATACTCAGGCCGCAAGGGGCTGTTGTACACAATGCAGCAAGATTCTCTACTGGCTCGATATCGTTTATGGAAATTTACTCCACAATAACCGGGACGATAGGTCAGACAGGCAGACGCGGTGCTCTCATGATTACTATGGATGTTACCCACCCGGATATAGAGAAGTTCATCACGATCAAAAGCGATAAGTCAAGGATCAGATTCGCAAATCTCAGCGTAAAAGTGTATGACGATTTCATAAAAGCAGTGGAAGAAAAGAGGATGTTCGAACTCCACTTCAAAAATGAAAAGACAGAGTTTAAAAGGAAAGTCGATGCGACAAAGCTCTGGAAAAAAATAATAGATACCGCTTTGAATACCGGTGATCCCGGTATAATATTCTGGGACAGAGTAAAAAGGGAGTCCCCAACCGAGTACGATGATAGGATGGCAGTCAAGGGTACAAATCCCTGCTCTGAGCAGCCTCTCGAAGATTACGGCGCCTGTGATCTAGGCGCCATAAACCTCGCTGTTTTTGTCTCGGATCCTTTCAGCGATAAAGCCTCGGTGAACTGGGAGGACCTGGAGAAAACAATCAGATACGGAGTCAGGTTCCTTGACAACGTTCTTGATTACAGCTATACCAAACACGCACTGAAAGCCCAAGCGGAGGAAACCATCTATGCCAGAAGGATAGGCTTAGGCATCATGGGCATGGCGACCATGTTCATAGAGCTGGGACTAAAATACGATACCGATGAGGCTATAACGTTCGCAGACGATCTTCTAAGGAGGATAAAAGAGATCGCATACGATGAAAGTTCTAACATAGCTGCAGAAAAAGGCCCGTTTCGAGCGTTTAAAGCGGATAAGCATTTGGAAAGAGATTTTGTCAGCAGACTCAGCTCGGATCTGAGGGAGAAAATAAGGAGACAAGGGCTTAGAAATGCGTGCATATTGACCGTAGCTCCAACCGGATCCATATCGTCCATGGCCGGAGTCAGCGGGGGCATAGAACCAATATTTGCACTTAGTTATACGAGGAGATCCGAATCGCTGTCTGCCGAGTATTTTAATGTATCTGATCCGATCGTTAAAATGTACATGAACAGGTTTAACATCTCCGATGAGAAAGATCTTCCAGACATCTTCGTTACCGCCCACAAAATAGACCCGTTTTTCAGAGTCAAAATGCAGGCTACCGTGCAGCAGCATATAGATTCATCGATATCGTCTACCGTCAATCTTCCTTCGACCGCGGACGCAAGCGTTGTCGACAAAATATACATGTATGCTTGGAAGCTCGGCTGCAAGTCGATAACTGTCTACAGGGAAGGATCCAAACACGACATACTAAAAGCTACAGACGATAGCGATACGTTAGGGATAAAACCTAGCGAGGAGAAGATGGTAGAACAGGAGAGACCTTTCATTCTAACAGGGACGACCGTTAAGCTGAACACAGAGCAGGGGAATCTTTACGTAACGATAAACAGAAACGAGAGCGGTGAAATAAAGGAAGTCTTTCTTAGCATGGGTAAATCCGGGGAGATGGAGAAAAGTTATACAGAGGCAATAGGCAGACTTATAAGCGTTTATCTCCAGTCCGGAGGCAACGCCTCAAAGGTAATACAGACGCTAAAAGGGATAAAAGGAGGGAGATCTACGTGGTTCAACGGAATACAGCTGCTTTCGGTGCCGGATGCTGTAGCCAAAAGCATGGAAGTGGTAATTAACAAAAAGGACTTCAGCGCCCCGAGCACTACTCTCCATACATTGATAAACCAGCACAACGAGATAAAATCGGACGCATGCCCGTCGTGCGGGCAGCGCACCATAATATTCGAGAATGGATGCTACGTCTGTAAAAACTGCGGATATACGAAGTGTGAGTGAATCGTATATCGCCTTTTTATACTTTTAAAACTATTAAAATAAAAGAAGGCATCAAAACAGATGGAAATCGAAGTTATAGAAAAAACGGACGGTTCGATCAAATTTAGGGTGAAGGGAGGCTCTCAATCCATACTTAATCTGCTCAAAGAAGAAGCAGATTCCGTAGCAGGAATCTCTTTCGCAGGTTTCGTCATGGAGCACCCTCTTGAGAGGTCTTCTGTTTTCATGCTGAAGACGGACGATAAGGACGCAGAAAAAGCGTTCAAAAAGGTCCTGGACAAGACCGAAGAAGATCTGAAAAATGCGAAGAAGCAGTTACTCGATCTGTTTTAATAAAATTACAGTTTATGCCAAAATACAGGAATTTGCTTTGGGATACCTTTAAAGGAAAAAATGCTATATCCATAGTTTTCTATATAGTTGTTTTCTATTTAGTTGTAGAATATGCAGTACTGCCTTCTGTGTATGCTTTTACCCCCGTCTCATATCTGAGTGCTGTCGTATCGGGCAGCATGGTGCACGACCACGCTACAATACAACTCACATATTATGACTGGCTGCACCAGCACGGTTTCAATATGTCAAAAGTCGCAAAATGGCCTTTCTCGGGCGGGATAAATATAGGTTCTTTTGTCATAGCCGATAAGGTTCCTCCCTCGCAGATAGCAGTCGGCGACGTTATAATCTATAGGATAAACTATGAAGGGCTTAGAGAGGATGTTATACACAGGGTCGTGAACGAAACCATAATTAACGGGAGCTATTACTACACGACGAAAGGTGATGCCAATCCAGTGTCTTACCCATTTGAAATAAACGTCCCTTACTCGCGCATTGTCGGAAAAGTAGGGACTGTAATACCGTATCTTGGATACCCGAGATACGCACTTTATCTTCTCCAGGAAAGCATATGAAAACTGTTATAGCAATAACCGGGATGCCTGGTAGCGGCAAGTCAAAGATAGGAGAGATTCTGCAGAAAAAAGGGATGAAGTATGTAAGCATGGGGGATGCAGTAAGAAAAGAGATGCAAAATAATGGGATGGAGATAACGAATGTATCATTGAGAAAGTACGCTCTTTATATAAGGAGAAAATTCGGTGACTCGTATGTATTAGGTCTCGTCAACAAAGACATCAAAGAGGTACTGAAAACAGAGGACATTATAATACTCGATGGGGCAAGGAACATATCTGAGATAAATGCACTGAAAAAAGAAGCTTACCGCACGATTGTAATAGCCTTGGTCGCGGACAAGATGATCAGATACGAGCGTATATCAAACAGAGGTCTGCCGAGCGATTTGAAAACACTCCAAGAATTCGAGTGGCGTGAAGCCCAAGAGCTGAAGTTTGGGATAGCGGACGTCATAGCATCCGCCGATTACTTCATACTCAACAATTCTACTGTGGCCAACTTGAAAAAAGAGGTTTTTAGGACGATAAGGGAACTATCAGCTAAAAAGTGATTTCGAAGAAATTTCCTTTGTCCTCTATATGCTTGTTCGAAGTTACGACTCCGCCATAAAAACTGAGCTTAACGGTGCTTCCGCCCACCACCAGCGTTCTTTCCGCGCTCAGCGATTTTTCAGGCTTCCTGACGACGATTTTATTCGAAGGGGCATCGACTTCTATCCCTAGCACAAATTTATCGAGAATATAGGGTATCATGCCTATAGACCAAGCCTGAGAAGGCGATCCTTGGGGTTTTCCATCGGGCTGGTATATCTCATTTATTCTCGAAGAACATTGGGCATCTAGATTTCTTTCCAGTATCCTGACACATCTATCTCCGAGGCTTTTCATGCCGTTCGCATAAGCCACCCCGCAAAGCATCCCCGTAGTGAAAGGCCACACAGACCCGGTATGGTATCCTTTTTGATCGAACAGTTTATCCGATTTCGCCACACTAGTCATGCCATAATCACCCAGCAGCTTCGATTCCGCGTTTTTGATCACTATCGCGGCTGTCTCTTTATCCGCAACACCATAGAAAGGCAGAAATATCTGATTGACCGAGTTTATGTCTGCATAGAGCTGATCGGCTATGTAGCCGTCTTTGTTGTACTTTTTGATTCCTGTGAGTATCCCAGATAGGTGTGATACTGCCCACGAACCGTTCTCCCCCTTAAATTTCAGTAGTTCTTCGGCACAGTCGAAAGCTCTGGCCCAGAGAGCCTGTATCTCTATAGAGTACTCTCTATCCAAAGTATCCATCCACGTTAGGAGCCCTTTATCGTGTATTAATCCGTTTTCAGTCCTGGCTGCACCCAGCTCGAGTAGGTTCTTTACGCTGCCAGCTAAGCTCTTCACAAAATCGGAATCGGCCGTCCATCTGTAATATTCATATAATGCTATTATGAAAAGAGGCGGTACATCCATTGGAAATATATCTCCGCCCGCGAAATTAGGCAGCCCTTCAGGTCTAATCAAAGAAGCCATTCGCGATAGGACAGCTCTCACAAAACCGGGATTGTTTATAGAGAGAAAAGATGGAAGCACAATAAGGGCATCTCTCAGCCAGAACTGGTTGAAGTAAGGGAATCCCGCGTACAGTTCCTTCTCAGTAAAATTAGAAAAGGAATAAAGCGCATCTATAGATGCACTAAGCAGATTCGAAGAGAAAATTCCGTTGGGTTCTATATGCGAACGTACACTGCTTAGGATGCTGTTGTATTCCTTCGTTTGGTGAAGCTTGTTCTTAAAGATCTTATAGGAATTTTCATTGTCGATGTCCATCGTTGACAATATCATGCTGAACTCATCACCGGCTTTTACAGTTGCCTTAGCAAGTCCGGGGATATACTTGTTCTGCATCGACGCATCATCGAAATACCTACTGAAGCCTCTGCTGCGCGCGTATATCCCAGGTGAATGTACCCCATACGACTCTTTGACTACGAACTCGCCGATGTTCTGGATTATATAGGCGGATTTTTCGAACGATATCACTCTGTTCTTTTTTCCGTTTAGTCTAAGTTCGTATCTTTTGTCGGGAGAATAACCATCGCTACGTTCTCTTATGTTCACACCTATCTCGGCTTCTATCTCTGCATCGAACATGGTCTTGACAGTCACTACAACGAAACCGTCGGCGCATACGACCTCCTCCGTAACATCTCCGCTTTGCGTCTTTGAATGCGTTATCGCATACTGCGAGTTGTAGAAATCAAACCTCTGGAAATTTGCAGACGATAGGAACTCACCGTTGACCTTGAATGCGAAGTAATCAAAATACTTCGTGTCCTTCTTCCAGATTCCGCACCATTTTGATCCGAATTCGCCATTGTTAAACCTAAAAATAAACGTGCCATTATTTGACAGCACATGAACCTTGTCATCCATAGTGTATATCACAACGTGATATCTAATATTCTTTTCGGCGCTGTTATATACCTATTCTATGCGTAATAAGCAGGAAAGGGATAAAGCGTATCCTAAAAACATGGCTTTGAACGTGGAGTAGAACCTTTCCACAGCTGTGCGTCTTCCATATCCTA
>CAZYMW010000006.1:10912-13093 GCA_964648605.1 Candidatus Woesearchaeota archaeon
ATGGCTTTGAACGTGGAGTAGAACCTTTCCACAGCTGTGCGTCTTCCATATCCTAGGCTGAACGCAAGAGAGATGCGGAGTTGCACTCCAGATTATGGTCGAATTCCAGCGCTTCTAAACGCTTAAATAATAGGTTTTCATTAAAAGATGATATGATAATAAATTATCTAATAACAGATATAAAAGCAAATAGGAATAAAGAAATATCCCCTGAAACTCAAGTAGGAATTTCTAACAACATAACCGTAACTGACGTCGAAAAGGACGATAGGTTCAAGATACTAAAATTCATGTTCAAGTTCGAAGCCGCTTTCACAGGAAATGGTTCAGAAGAGATAGGAAAGATAGTTATAGAAGGATTTATAGTTTATACAGGCGAGAACATAGACAAGATTCACAAGAAATGGGAAGACGAGAAGAAACTCGACGAATCGGTGACAGAAGAGATATTGCAAGCGAGTTTAAACATAAGCATACTGGAAGCAATGTCGATAGCAAAAATGCTGCAGCTTCCATCTATACTCCCATTGCCTAAGATATCCTCCGGAGAAGAGGGGAAAACCGAGAAGAAGCAGAAGAAATAATCCGAGTCTTCCGCGATGGTTAGAAGGAAGTACCCAGCATTTATATAAATACTTAAATATAAACAGTTTATTAGTAATCTATGAAAAGATTGTTTATAGGCTTGATTTTGTCCGTTCTTGTATCCATAGGCGTGGCCAGCGCTTTCCAAGTAAGCCCTACGAGTTTTACTATACCAAGTAATGTCCCGTCTTCATTCAATATAACTTTCTATAACAATCAGAATACTACTATAAATGTAACTCTTTACACCTCCCACGCAAAGATAATAGACGCTTATTTCCTCTCGAATCTAGCAATGTTCCCGCAGACTTTCACTCTTTCGCCTTTTTCCTCGCAGATAGTGCGTTTTGCATTTAATCCAGTAGGTACAGTATCGTCTCTGCCGATAGCTCTTAATATTTCTTACACCGAAAATAGCCAGTCAGGGTATATAATATTTGATACACCGATAATGCCGACCCAAAAGATAATATACAGCGTCGATCATGCTTCCTCTGTTTATCCGTATGAGCCTTTCAAATTCAATGTTAGTATGATGAATATCCCGGGTCAGGCAGGATCTGCTCTTCCATTGATATATACTCTTTATCACGATGGCAATGTCATTTCAAACGTTTCATCCACTGTAACGCTGTCTACACTAGGTATGAACAAGTTCCTTGTATCGATGCCGCTTAATAAGTTCTTGGCTCCTGGAAATTATACGCTGTACGTAACTACCAATTACGCGGGACAGACATCTACATCGAATACGACACTATCCGTGCTAGCTTATTACTCTCTCAGCACGGCCTCTTATTCAAAGATGGGTATATTTGGAGGTACAAAATCAGAGACCTTCACTAACAACGGTAACGAACCGATACAAACGAGCAACTTATCACTCGCTATTGGGAGTTTCAATTCCATATTCATATCTTCACGCAATGCATCGATCGGATCCCCGAAGATAGTCGACTTTGCACTCGTTACATCGACCCCATCCATACTGCCGGGTCAGTCCTTGACTCTCACATACAGCGTATCTTATATTTCTATATACTTCATAGCTATTATCATAGCCTTTATCATAGGTTTGTTCCTCTATCTTAATAGAAAGTTAGTTGTATCCAAGGAAGTCGTCGAACACAAAGTGGTCGGTGGGTTTGTAGATGTGAAGATCGCCTTGAAGATAAGAAACGTTTCAAGGAAGGCGATAACATCATTGACTGTAACCGATGCGATCCCGCCCAACGCCTTGAAGGTATCTTCATCGGGTCCTAAAGAAGGGAAGATATTTAAGACCAGCGGAAACATGTTGATAAAGTGGAGCGAAAGTGATCTTCAACCAGGCGACGAGATAATGGTCATGTATGAGATAAAGAGTAAGCTTGGAATAATAGGAAGCATAAACCTTGGTCCTGCCGAAGCGTTGTTCATATTCGGAGGCAAGAAGCATAAGAAAAAGTCGAATTCGCTCGTCCTTAACATAAAGTGAATCATCCGCGTTCAGCACCAACCGTTCTACAAACATAAAAAAACGCTTCATTCGTTTTAACTATGTGAGCGGGAAATCCCACACCCTCTTCAGAGGGTTCCCTTTAGGAAGCGGGATGA
>CAZYMW010000007.1:0-12761 GCA_964648605.1 Candidatus Woesearchaeota archaeon
GGAGACGTGATAAAGGGGCTTGCAAAAAACGATAAAGATGTATCATACGATGAGACCGTAAGGAAGCTGAGAGAGCTAGTCTACGCTGAACCGGTAATAAACCTTGGCGACCAGATCTATAAAAGCAAGGTATTACTCGGGGAACTTGCTCATATAGGTTTTAATTCGTTTTACACTCTTAATGGAAATCATGTGCAGAAAGCTGCAAACAACATGCACGAAGCAGAGGTCATCGGTGCAATATTAGAAGCTAACAGTGCAAACGTAGTTTATCCTGAGAGGATGATGTTGAGGGGAGAGATTCCTTATATCGGGCCTTATATGATAGGGATGAACCACAGCATATTCATAAGAGGCATGGACGGGGGCAGGTCGCTGACTGAAAGATCGAAACGAACGGCTAGTCCTGTAATAATACAATATAAAGGCGACGAACACAGACCGCATCTGTCACTTTCTAACAAAGTATACAACAATAATATGAATGCTCTTGTAGGGATAGGTTCCCAAGCATTCCAGGACTACACGACTTTCGAGAAGAATATAATAGGGAAGGAGCCTGCACCACAGGGATATGTATCTTTGAGAGTGCCTTCCAATCCAGAAATAGCGACGGGGTACATATTGTTCGAGATGGTTCCAAACGAAGCTCTTGAGACGAGGTTAAAGAGCGTGGGGGGGTCTAGCATAGAAAGATTGGCTAGAGTACAGTACCTGGAGAAGAAGCTCGCATACGCCAAGGACGACGCTGAAAGAAACCTCTATTTGGACAGCCTTAAGCGTGCAAGGATATTGCTCGATCAATATAAAATCTTGTTCTGACCTTCAATAAACAAACGAATAGGTAGAGTGTGCAACTGATTCTCGAAAACCCGCTGATCTGGTTGGTACATGGTAGTAGATGCCGATGCACTTCGCATAAATAGTATAGGAGCTACCATTTTAGATGGAAGAATTTTCTGAAAGGAAAGAAACTGAAAAAGTGGTGGATTTCCTGAAGAAAAATGACAATTTCTCCATATTTTATCATCTTGATGATGATGGTATAACGTCGGCTGTGATACTTTCGAAAGCTCTGGAAAAGATGGGCAAAAGCGTATATGCTTTCAGGGTGACAAATTATGAGGATTTTGAAAAAGGGATAGATCTCACTTACTTCAGCGACAACGTGATATTGTGCGATGTGCAGCCTACCAAAAGATTCACCGACAGGTTCGACAGCATGAGGCTCTGTATCATAGATCACCACGAACTCATAGAACCCGGGAACTTTGTTTATATAAACCCTAAAATGTGGGGAGATTTCACGTACACCCCTTGTTCGCTGGTGGTCTACAGACTGTTCGAAAGATTAGTGCAAGAACTCGACTGGGTGGCGGCAATAGGTGTCATCAGTGATTCTGGTGGGAAAGCAAACAGCGATTTCATAAAGAAGACCGCCGAGCGGAACGGCGTGGCTCTGAAGAACGATGAATACTTGTTCGACAACGATTTTGGTTTAGCTTCCACGATGGTAGGTTCTATGACTGTTCAATACGGAAGGAGCGGGGCAGAGGAGGCGGTCGGCATAATAAAATCAACTTCTTCTATAAAGGAATTGCTCGAGAACCAGAGGCTTATATCTGCTAACATCAGTGCGAAAAGAGAACTGCAAGCCATAAAGGAAAACTTCGAGCAGAAAAAGGAGCTTTACGGCGGATTCGTGTATTTCTTCGAAGCTAATCCTGTTAAAAAAAGATACTCTTCTTCTGTCATAACACCGCTGAGCCTTGAAAGGGAGTATTACGGCAAGATAATAGTCTTCATGACAAAGATAAATTCCAGAATTATGAGGATTAACATGCGCGCCAACGGCGTAAAGATAAAATTACCTGAAGTAATGAGAGAAGTCTTCAAAACCATAAACGGCAGCGGAGGGGGCCACGATATGGCCGCTGCAGCCGTCATATCGCCCATGGATTCTGAAAAATTCAAAAGAATATTTCTGGAAGAGGCGAAGAAAAATATCAGCGTGAACTAGAAGTCCGGCATCCTTGAAACGTCGATGATCGACATCTCCGCCCCTTTAAACTCTGTGAATTCGGATTCGAGCTTCGAACTGCCTTCGGATTCGTCTACTATGAATGTGATCATTATAGCGTTCAACCCGAATGCGAGAGGTTCGATTTCTATCTTGTAAACGCTGCCTTTGGGAGCGAGGAACTCTCCGATCTTTCTTGCAAGGTCGTTTACGTCAGCAGATACATCTTTCGGCAGAGCCTTTATCTTGAGTATGACTTTTCCCATAGTTCTAAGGTCCGACGAAACCGCACGATTTGCTGACGTATTCCACGCTTCTTATCCTGCATTTTCCGCACCTAGCTATATCCTCCTCACAGTTTGGGCACTTGAAGACCACGGAATCGTCTATTATCGATATGTCCCTTCCACACGATATACAAAACAGTTTTCCGCTGTGTTCCTTGACGGCATCGTTTTCCATTCCTTAATGAGCTATATCGGTCTATTTATAACTTTCTATTATCTTTCGTTCATGAAATTGCTGTATTTCCCGCCGCATAAATAAAGCTGTATCCCCCTGGCCGACACCTTATTGTGGCGTTTGTTTTGACCGTGCTCAAAAGATCATAATACCGAAGGTTTTGTTGCGTGAGATGGTCATCAACTTACGCGCCTATTTTGTTCCGGTACATATTTAACCCTAGAGATTATTAAATTTTTATGCTCAAAAGAAAGGAGAAGATTCATGATATCAGTACAAGCAGGATAAAGCAGGTTATATTGATAAGAAAAGACCTTGCCATGGGCATCGGGAAAATAGCTGCACAAGCGTCTCATGCCAGTTTGGAAAGTTACCTTGAGACCTTAAGAGTATACCCTTCAATAGCAGAAAAATGGCTGGAGGAAGGGCAGACAAAGATTGTTTTGAAAGTCAAAGACAAGAACGAAGTGTCGGTGATAAAGAAAAGACTGAAGGATGCAAAAATCCCTTTCAAAGCAGTGAAGGATGCCGGACAGACTCAAGTGCTTCCCGGTACAGAGACCGCTGTAGGAATAGGTCCTTACTACGAGAAAGAACTGGATAAAATCACGGGAGACCTGCCGCTTCTATGAGCGCTCTTCAGTATGCGAGCCCTTTGCAGATAATGTTCAATACAATATATTACTCAAATCCTCTTGTGTTCTATGGTTTTGTTGCGGCTATAATCCTAGCTGTGATAGTTACTTACTTTGAAAGCGTTAGGGTAGGGTTGATAGCAACCGTGATACTATCGGCTTTCTTTTACGGCGTGGGGATGTTCATACCTTATATTTATTTGGCTCTTGCCTTATCGTCGGCGCTGCTGGTGCTCGATATTCTTGGTTTTAAAAGCGTGGGTAGAAGCATCGAGAACGCCATAAACTGGGTGTATCTGTCAAGAAAGCTGAAAAGTAAGAATCGTAAACCTCCCGCAAAAATCAAATAGACCGTTAGATTATAAGAAACCTGACATAAAGCATCCCTCCGACAAACTTATAAATCTTTATAGACCATAATTTTATGGAAGCATCGGTAGTCAAGCGGTAAGACACCACCCTGCCACTTATCACAGCAGTCCGGTGGAGGCCCGGGTCCGAATCCCGGCCGATGCATTGCTTATGTACTTCGATGTAGACCGGTTAAAAAACGAGAAAAACGACTGGAAAGCGTTTGAGAAACAGGTCCATGATATATTCGAAAGCTTTGGATATACGGCCGAAGCAGATGTCAGGTTCAAAACGAGTAGGAGGTTTCAGATAGATGTAATCGCCTACGATGCTCAGAGATGTTTCTTCGTCGACTGCAAAGACCACGCGTATATACCTCCTTCCGAAGAGGGGGAATTCTTGCAGAAACAGAGGGTCCGGGCTGAAAATTTGGTGAAACTGCGTCCTGATTTGGAATATAAGAAGAAGATAGTTCTGTTGGTAACAAGAAACAAAACGGACTCGCTTCTTCGGCATTCGGAGAACGCAGAGGATATTCTAGGGGTTGATATCAATGGATTGAGAGAACTCCTCGTTAATCTTCCGTTGTATGAAGATGAGCTGTTCTCGTTTCGATGATTTTTTATTCTATTCTGTTGGCCAGTATAAAAGAAAGCTTTGCACTCTCATTCAAGTCGTAGTCGAGCCTCAATGGGTAATTGTTCGAGAAGGACATCTTGACTGGTTTCTCGGGGTCCACGGCATTGAGGAATTTCATCAGGTATTCTATTGAATATTTAGATCTTGTCAGTCCTTCGGAGGTGACGTTGAAAAGCTCCTTGTTATCGTTTATGTGCAGCTCCTCCGAGAATTCTTTTTCCTCACTTCTGGCGCTGAGGATGAATCTTTGGTTGTCAACTGTCAAATAAAGCGAATCGTCCACCAGGAAACCTGCCTTTATAGCGTCCTTGACGACGGCACTTAGGAGAGTGACTTCCGTCGTGAACTTGAGCTGTGGTACCTTCTGGGCGGTGTAGTTCTCGTCTATTAACGGGATACCGAAGTGCAGTTTCATGTTCCCGCTTAGATCGAGGTTCATCTTCGAGGCATTATCATTTATCCTGAGCTTATCTCCCTTCTTAAGCAGCCTTAATATGCCGTTTAGATCGTCCAAAGATACCGACAGTTTTGTGTCTTTTTCTACTTTGAACGAAGCGAACATTTCTTTACTGCTTTCGAAAAGTATCATCGCTATGTTTGCGGCGTCCATAGCTTTTATAGATATGCCTGTGGGTGTGAAGTCTATGGAAACATCCGCCATCAGGCTGCCGACAGTTTCCATTATCTTTTTGAAAAGCTCTGCATCCCTTAGTTCAGCTTCCATTATTTAATAAGTCTCTTCTCTGCTTTAAATAGCTGTTATACGCTTTATAGTCAGCGCTGGATATCCGTTCAAAATGGTCGGTTCTTATCTCTATGTCATCTCCATCGGCAGGTGCGACTCTGCCAACCAAAGTGATGAGTTCTCCCTTTTCCGGTTTCGATTCTGATGACACAGCAGGCAGGCAAGTGACCTTAGAACCGCCATCGAGTAAAACAAAAGTCCCTATGCTTTCATCGACGGATTCGATCGTGCCTACAACCCTTATCTTGGAATCGTTAGACTTGTCTATAGTATTTAGAGTTCTATCCTGTATGCTGCTGTTTTCCATGTGTCGAATATATGGTATGTTTTTGATGGATGCGTGTGCATCCTACTGAATTTATAAATATCGATATTAATAAGTCTTTAGGATATTGCAGCCGCGGATAAGCGGTATCAACGAACTCAAACTATATGCAAAAAGAAGCAAAGGTCGCCGCAGAAGGATTCGTATACGAACCGGCGGAAGATTCGTTCCTTTTATTAGAAGCAGCGGAATACGCAAGAGGAGACGTTCTCGAGCTTTTTGCGGGCAGTGGTTTGGTTGGTCTTGCTGCTGCAAAGAGGTCGAACAGTGTAACTTTTGCTGACATAAATGAGAGCGCTATAACGCTGATAAACCGGAGCCTCGAAAAGAGAGGTTTGCCGAACTGCAAAGCCGTAAGGTCAGATCTTTTCAGCGACTTGGGGGACAGCACTTTTGATGTTATTTATATGAATCCTCCTTATCTGCCGGGACGTAAAAACGGCGAAGACGCAGCTGACACTGCCGTTATAGGGGGAGAAAAAGGGTACGAAATGACGCTCAAAGCCATTTACGAATCAAAAGCACACCTAAGACAAAAGGGTGAGATATACCTGATAATCTCCTCGCTCTACGAGCCACACAACGTTTATAAGGCGCTAAAAGCTATTAATTTTAAGTTTGAGGTTCTTGACACGAAGAAGTTCTTCTTTGAGGAATTGTCAATGATAAAGATTTATGAGCTTTAGATGAATAGGCTATGAACAGCGCAGGGATGGCAATAGTTGATGGACAGATAATAGTAGCTGTGCTTATAAATTCCACTGTACAGGTGCATAGGGTAAAAAATCTGAACGAAGCGAAAGAAATACTTGACACTGCAAAACCCGACGTTGTGGGGATGGATGAGAGCACGTCTGCAATCTACGAAGATATGAAGTTTCAGTTCAATACCGTTAAGATCAGACGCGTGCCGAAGGAGGAAGCCGATTCGATATATCAAAACCTTACCATGCTGAACATAGCGAAGGAGCAGGACAAACCGGCCATAGTGGCAGCCGATTTAGCCCTTATAGAAAAAATATCCGATTAAATAGGAGGGACCTTGGAGAGTATCTCTCCTTTTTCCACTTTGACGAAATTAGGTACGACAAGGATATAATCCTCGTCTATTCCTACGACCTGGGCTTCCGATGCATCTGCGCTTCGCTTTATCTTGGATATCGTCCTTTTGAGCTCCTCGATGCCTCCTTTTTCTCTGATGTCTTTTATCTTTACGAAAAGAAGAGTGGAACCGGATCTTATATCGTCAAGAACCGACCCCGTATCTTCGAATTTGACGAGCGAGAAATATTTTACGTACATCTTCGCTATGGGCCTGTCCTTCTGGTCGACCTCTAACTCCACATACTCGTTCGATTCTTTAAGATTCACCTTCTTCTTGAACAAATCTAAAAACTTATCTATCGGTAGATTCACCATAAGCACCTCATATATTTTATTTTAACGATATTACTTTATGGCTTTGGATGTATTTAAATACTTCCTATCGTTTATTCATGTGTCTATCGAATTCGCATTCGTCCTTGGGCGTCTCCTTTATCCGTTTTTATGAAGGATTCTGCTATCCTCACTTTCGTTGGATGCGATACTACGAAGTGACTCCTTCCCTTTCCTGCAGCGATCGCTGTCTCCATATCCCATTAACTTCTTGCCAGTGTCCTTGGATGGTGTCGCATACTGCTGACTTATGCGGCGCCCATATTAAGGATAGAGAAGCTCGAGCATGCTCGGCAACAGCTTAGGCTGATGTCAGCTGGGACGAAGAAGAACGTAATATCATGATCACGTTTTGACAACGCAGAACTAAAAATATGAGATTCGATGGTGTTCGATATCGGTGGTTAAACAAGTATGCAGGGGGTGGGATTTGGACCCACGGGGGCGCTAAGCCATAAGGTCCTAAGCCTTACACGTTGGACCTGACTTCGTTACCCCTGCTTTTTCTGTTTTATGTCGGCTACATCCTCTAAAGAAACGGTATCTTCAGTGCTCTTCGGCTCGAATACTCCCATTACATCTTCGTATAATGATATCTCTAAAAAGCTTTGTAGTTTTTCCGCTATAACATCTGCTGGTACTAGCTTGCCATCGAATATTTTTTTGAGCTCGTAGGGTGATTCCTTTATCTCTTCAGCTAATTTTTCAAGGGTTAGCTGCTTGCTGTTTATAGCCTGCTTAAGTATCTTGGAATAATCCAGCTTGAGACTTCTTTCGATAAAACCGTGCGATTTCTGTGCTTTTTTCTCTGTTTTCAAACCATTTTCTACCTCGCATATTATATTTCCGAATAAAGCGCATTTCGAGCAGACCACGAGTACGGAACCTTCTATCTCGGCTCTATAGAATTTACCATCGGTGTATCCGCACAGCTCACAGTTCATAATCCAAGCTCGTCCATATATACCTCAGCGAAGGCTGCAGGAAGCTCTATCCCGAACTCGTTCAAGACGCGGGGGTGGATCTCTCCTAGCACGCCGATCTTCTTATCAGCATAATATATTATCCCCCCACGTCCTTTTATAATCATCTTCGCTAATCCATCCAAATCGTTTTCGTCTGATAAACGCAGTTTTCCCACGCCGACTGCCTCGTTCAAAAGTTTCTCGAGCATAACTACCATCTCGCTCATGTTCGCTTCCGCTCCACAAGAAAGCATGCAAAGTCTCGCTTTATCGACGAAATTAACGTCTGTATCCGCCTTTGATACCACAAAACCTACATCAAATATTTTCTGAGGGAACCTTTTGTGCAGGTTATTGGAGATAAAACGAAGCGCCTCTGGTACTATATTGGATCTAGCCATGGTTGATTCCGAACTCTTGGTCCCAAGAAAGGATGCATAATCAACGGGATTTATTCCAGTTTTCTTGAACTGGTAGGTTTCGTTCGTGAAAACGTTCAGATCGAGTTCCTGATAGCCAAAGCCGATGATAGAGTCTCTGATTAATTCGATTGCCGCTGCGTTTGGAAGTAATCTTCCTGGGGTGTATGTTCTTCTGTCATCGGTTTTTATATTGTTAACCCCATAAGCTCTAAGCACATCATCCACTATATCGACCTGATGTATCATATCCTGCCTGTAATAAGGAGGAACGACCATCAAACCGCCCTGCATTGTCTCGATTTGATAATCAAATCTCATCAGGATGTCCTTTACATTTTTCAGCGGTATCTCTACCCCCAGAAGTTCAGAGACATCTTTTTCATACAAAAAGAACCTTTCGGGTTTGAAATCTATGTGCGTATCGTTCTTAGGATCGACATATTTAGGTTTCAACACGCTTACTTCACCAAAAAATTGCAGGTTGAAGATGAGTGCTTTCGTAAGAGAATTAACGCTGCTTCTGTCTGTCCCTGTGATGTCTACAACTATCGATTTCGTCTCTTCTGTAATGGACGCAAAACCGGCGTTTATCAGCGGAGGCAGGGCGAATATCTTTCCGTCCTTCTGCCTCCATACAACCGGTTTTTTGCCGAGAAGATGCCCGTAATGCCTGCCTTTATCGGTGTCCTCAAGGATCTGCTCGTAAGTCTTTTCTCCGTGCGAACCGAGTGGAGCGAATTTCACTTCGTTCTTGCCGGCTTCGGAATATTCTATGGGAAATTTTATCTTAGTGTGATCGAACATCCCTACAGCCGCTAATTTTCTGTCTCTTCCTGCTGCTTTATCCAGCTTATCCTGTATGGTTATGAGCTCGTCCACACCACCGCCTAACACACTGTTTAATTTAACGTATAAGACGTTGACGAACGGCCTTTCTGTGTTTCTGATCGTGATATCTGCGTGTTTTGAGGTTACTGCATCCGATTTGCGCACTTTTATCCCGAGCAATTGCCCGAGAAGAAAGGCCACCGAATACTTCGAACACAGCTCGATTCTATCGGAAGACATATCGAAGTTGAGATATTCGCCATCGCCTTCGAGATCTATCCCATACTTGAAGCATAGTTCGTTGTAATCGTCTCTGTTTAAGTTTTTCCTAAGAAGGGCGTTCATTTCTTTTATAGTGGTGTTTATCATTACCATATTAATCGAAGTCCTGAAGCAGCTTTCTGCTTTCTATGTTTCTAAGCATGTCTAGATCTGTAAATGCTCCATATATCGATCTTATGTCGCTTATCCCGAGCTTTGCAGCCAGCATCCGTTCGAGACCGAATCCCCACGCTATTATGTTCTTGTTTATTCCAAACGGTTGTAGCGTCTCCGGTCTGAAAACTCCGGAGTTGCCGACTTCTATCCATACTCCCCTGCTTTTGCTGAAGGCCTGGATCTCGAGGCTTGGTTCTGTATAAGGGTTATACGTCGGTTTTAGCCGTATGTCGTTTATCCCTATCCGTGCATAGAATTCTTTTATAAAACTTATCAGACTCGCGATTGTAAGACCATCGTCATAAACTATGCCCTCTATCTGGTAGAACTCTGGCAGGTGCGATGCATCTGCCGTCTCGTTCCTAAACACCTTACTTACAGAAAAGTATTTGACAGGGGAGTCTTTGTTCTTGGATATCTTATCGTATATGTATCTAAATGTAGTAGCTGTGGTATGACCACGCATTATTATGACCTTGCTTTTTTCGGGATCGAATCTTCTGCCGTAACCGATGGATTTATCGTTCTTTCCGCGGATGAAGCCTTTCTCGTAGACAGATTTTACGTTATCCAGCAGACCGGCAGGCAGACCGGCTGAACCGTCGTCAACGTAGACTGTATCCTGTATATCGCGATCCGGATGGTCTTGTTTGAACATCATCACATCGAAATTCCAGAAAGCTGACTCAACATAGCTGCTTTGCATCTCCTCGAAACCCATCGACACCAAGGCGTCCTTTATCTGGGATATGAACTGCTTCGTTATGTGCTTTTTGCCGGACAGAGGCAGGGGCGGCCTGGCTTCCAAGGAATACCTCCTAAACTCCTTGCCCTTCCAGTCTGCTATTATAGCGGGCGTAAGCTTGTCTACCACCTGCTCGCTGAATTTCTGTGATTTTATTACATTTTTCCCGTCTTTGTTTATTTCTATCTTCTCGTTCTGGATCAGTGTTTTCTCTATTATCTTTCTCTTTATCAAATCCCTCAAATTATCGTCTTCTCCTATGTCTTTTTCCTTTTCCACCGTTTCAAGTATATCGTTCTTCTGGTCGATGAGCCCTGCCTTTTTCTTATCTATTACGAAGCCGCTTCCAGATTCTGTTATGATTTTAGCTTTCTTCAACTGACCTATGCCTGCGCTGAGTTCGTCGGCCTTGAGCAGCGATTTGAGGGTTGAGTATGTCGTTCCTGCGTTGATGGCTAACTCTTTTGCTATTATGTATTCTGGAAGGCCGGACTTAAGGTATGTTTTTCCGCTTTCTGTGAGGGTGTATCTTACGCTGGCCTCTGTTATCATTTTTACAAGGCCGTAATCGAGCAGCTTTCTAGCCGAATTCAAAAGAGCTACCTTATCTATTCCAGTAGCCTTTGCTATATCGGATATAAATTTAGGCGAGTCCTCAATCTCGATCAGCAGTGCTTTCTCATTTTTATTCAAAGAGGCCGCTATATCGTCCGTGTCCATAATTAATGATATAAGTTATATACTTGCAGCAAATATATAAATCGATATATGATTGTGGCTATAAGCGGAACACCCGGCACCGGAAAAAGCACGGTCGCTGAACTAGCGGCTAAGAAGCTAGGATACAAAGTCATAGAAATAAACGATCTTTTGGGTATACCTTATGGGAAGGAAGTAAAGGTGTCCATAAGAAAAATCAGGAAAAAGGTTTCTGCCGAGTTACACAACGATACTATAATAGTATCGCATCTGTCGCATTTTCTTAAGGATAAAAGGATAAAATACTTTTTTATACTTCGCTGCAAGCCGCCAATCCTGATAAAACGACTGAAAGAGAGAGGTTACGACGACTCAAAGATCTACGATAATGTAATGTTTGAGGCTATAGACGGCACCTACTTGGAAGCATCGCGTATACATAAAAACACTGTTCAAATTGAAAATACGCACGATATAAAAAAGACCGTGAATGCTATAGTATCTTTTATGAAGGATGGAAAGGCTCCTCCTAAATTCGACGACGATTACAGCAGGTATATTCTCGGGTTAGAAAGACGATTCCAAAAATAGAGCTGCTAAGGCTGTTGAATGGCTTGTGTTTATCTCCCGAATGGGGATTACAAGAAAAATATATATAGATACTGTAAAAATAAAAACTCGGCTTATATCTGCAAAAATTACTTTTTCGACCTCGAGAGCTATAAGACTTCTTTAATCCGCTTTTCAACTAAAAGGACGTAATTTTCATCAATATCATAACCAACATAATTACGCCCAGTTTTTATGGCAGCAACTGCCGTAGTTCCACTGCCGATAAACATCGGCTTTGCTAATAAAGTTTCGTTTGCTAATAAAGTAGGGCGGGTTGCTAATAAAGTTAAACGCCTATAATTAAAAGCTTTATATACTAATACACTTTGTGATATACATTGTAAAGTGGTGAAATATGGAATCACTAGAAGATACGTTAGCAGTCAATAAGAAAACCCAAAGTGGCATTCCTAACAGCGACATAAGCGACGAAAAGATTAAGAAGTTCTTAAGAGACTTTGGTATATACAACTATGCATTAGAGAACCCAATTAGATATGATATTTTAAGCCACCCTACAGTTTTAGCTGCGATATCGAAGTATAGAGAGGCCATCAGAAACTACTTTATTTATGAACTTTTAGATGATTCTGAATTGTGGGAGAAAAGACGGCATGAGCAAGAGTTAGAAAGAGGACATGAGCAAGAGTTATATTGTAGGGAAACAAAAAGAAAAGAGGGGATAATAAAAGTAGCTAGAACAATGTCGCTCGATGAGATTGCAAAAACCATCAATGGATATGATGGAAATACTGCTTGCTCAGCCATAGAATTTTTAACGGAATTTACTTATAATACAGGAGGGGACAAAGAATCTGCAATAGAAATAATCAGGGCGCTTGGAAAATATACAAATGGAGCTGCTTCGGGCTTTATTGGTGAATTATCACAAGTATATAATAGGGGGGATGAAAAGAAGATAATAAAAGTAGCTAGAACAATGTCGCTCGATGAGATTGCAAAAACCATCAATGGATATGATGGAAATACTGCTTACCAAACCATAAGATTTTTAACGGAATTTACTTATAATACAGGAGGGGGCGAAGAATCTGCAATAGAAATAATCGGGGCGCTTGGAAAATATAAAAATGGGGCTGCTTCGGGCTTTATTGGTGAATTATCACAAGTAAGAAGGGATGGCAGAAGGGATGAAAAGGAGATAATAAACATAGTTAGAACAATGTCGCTCGATGAGATTGCAAAAACCATCAATGGATATGATAGCAATACTGCTTACCAAACCATAAGATTTTTAACGGAAATTACTGGTTATACAGGAGGGGGCGAAGAATCTGCAATAGAAATAATTAAAGTGCTTAGAGGATATAAAGATGAAGATGCACGCGCTGTTATCAAAAACCTGGATGACATATTTCATAAAACACAGAGCGCAGAATACGTATTAGCAGCCTGTGGCATCGCGAATAAAGCAGGT
>CAZYMW010000008.1:0-12517 GCA_964648605.1 Candidatus Woesearchaeota archaeon
CAGCCGATTCCTTTGAATCTGAACAAGAACGTTGAATCATCGCTCGATAAGGATATCGATTATAGGTTCTTGAGCCTGAGAAAGGACAAGATATCGGCTATTTTCAAGGTGCAGAGTACGGTCAGCAACAGCACAGTCGATTTCTTCGCTGGAGCGGGTTTCTACCAGATACACTCGTCGAAGATAGTCTCCCAAGCCACCGAAGGGGGAGCGAACGTTTTTCCTGTCGTCTATTTCGATAAGACGGCGTACCTGGCACAGTCGCCGCAGTTCTACAAACAGATGATGATGGCAGGCGGATTCGAAAAGGTCTTCGAGATAGGTCCTGTTTTCAGGGCGGAACCGCACCATACGACTAGACACCTGTGCGAGTACACCAGCATAGACATAGAGATGAGTTTCATAAAATCCTACGAAGATGTCATGGCAGTAATGGAGGATTTGCTGGTAAACCTGCTCGAGGACGTGAAGAAAAACAACGCGAAAGAACTGGAGATTATTGGTGTAACTATAGAGATACCCAAAAAACCTTTTCCTAGGATAACGATGGCAGAAGCAGCAAGGATACTAAAAGAACACGGTAAGACTGCAGTGGATGATATAGATCCAGAAGGGGAAAGGATACTCGGGGAATATGTGAAAGAACGCTATTCACACGATTTCTTTTTCCTTACGGAATTCCCGTGGAGCGTAGCTCAATTCTACCACATGAGAAAAGAAGACGATAAAAGCCTGACCTATCGCGCAGACTTGATATACAAGGGATTAGAGATAACGACACTGGCCCAGAGAGAGCATAGATACGGGATCTTATTAGAACAATTAAAGGAGAAAGGACTCGATCCCGAGAAATTTGCTTTTTATCTTGATTTCTTCAGGTATGGCGTGCCTCCTCACGGCGGTTCTGGGACGGGGCTCGAAAGGATAGTAAAACAAATGTTAAACTTGGAGAATGTAGCTGAAGCTACTTTACTGCCGAGGACACCGGACAGACTTACACCTTGATTTGTGAAAAGCCCTCGAGGTGGTTTCTTCTTTGCAACCGCAATGGCTGAACCGAGCCGTGATTAAACGTATAAATAATCGTCTGATCGTAAGATAGTCAATGGGAAAGAACGTAAGGAGGGGGCGCACTGGAAGTGTCAGATGTGCATCTTGTGGACAGCTCACTAGAAGGGACAGATCCGTGTATCTTTTCAAAAATACTATAAAGTCGTACTACTGCCCGGATTGTGCCAAAAAGATCCATGGGTCGCGCCTTTATAAAGGCATACCAAAATTTGTCAGGCGAAGATCTGCCCCAAGAGTCAAGAGAAAATTCGCCGTCTACTCGACTTCCGATCAGTCGTCTTACCAGATGGAGGAAAACGCGGAAACCAACGAACGTGCTTCTTATGAGGAGAACAGCACTCAAACAGGGAGCCCTGCCGAAACGACTACGACAAAAGAACACGAAGAAACCAACGAGGACAACCAACAATAATCAGCTGATGATATGCTCTTTAGGATAAATGTTAAATTAGCGTCCGAAATCGCTGCTGCCTTGATAGTGGTATTGATTGTAGTCTATTTAATTTTCTTTAGCGGGCTTTTCAAGCAAACCCCTCAACAACAGCTACCAAACGATGTCCAGTACGCACTGGAATATTTCAACGCTGCGAATTCTAATGCTACAATACTCGTTCCATCGCAATATTATCGCCTCGCAAAGCAGTTTTCCATAAACGGGAACAGCGCCGTAGAGAACGACAGCGAGTACGCAAACGTCCTTCTTGACAACGCATCCTATCCAAACATAGATTTCGTCCTCATAGATATGGCTCAATTGAACGATCTTGCTGCCCTTTATAATAGAACGGGCCGGCCTCTATCTTACAGCATAATAGAATTCCCCACAAATTATACCGTGGAAAACCTCACACAAGGGAGTAGAAACTGCGCGGTTTTTAAGAATGCTACACGGGAATTCGCCCAGTGTGAACTCTATATAGGTAATATAAAGTATGGTCCGATATCACTGGCCGTTTTTCCCGGGAACGATGCTTTATATACGATCGAAGGAGCGGTATTTTATAATGGAAGTATATACACAAAAAATAACGCGACGTATCTGCCCACCAGCATAGCTATTAACGGAACGCACTCGAAGAAAGGGATAATATTTGTTTACGAAAACATCGCTGTATTTTATCTCCCAAACACGCTAATGTCAACATTTTATGGCAAAGAGATGTTTATGCCCTCTCCGATAGCAGCAAATGTAACGGATAGTTATGGAGAAGCTAGAGTGATAAAATTACACTGATAGGGGTTTATATTAAACTCGGATTAAGACTTCTTGTACATCAATCATCCAATCTGAACTTGTAAGCGGTTCTTTTCCTTTCGACGCCGAACGGTTTGAACACTTTGCCGTTGCCGCTAAAGAACTTGGAGAAGAATTCGACATAGATAAGCCTGGCTCCTTGTATGCCGGCTTCAAATATAGCTATTATTATATTGAACAGCTGGCCGAATATCAAGATGGTGCCTCCTACAACTACGAAAGCGAAGGATGCTCTTGTATCGGCAAGAAAGATCTTATCTATGACTTCAGCAAGTATAACCGAAGCAAGAAGTATGCCGATCAGCCTCATATAAGACAGCATATGGCTTATGACAGATGGTATCTCCATGAGCGAACTAAGACCCTCGCTTCTGATGACCGTAACCACTCCTCCTGTCAACAGGATGTATCCCACAAGAGCGTTTAGATCGCTGATGCTGCCCTTTTGAAGTATGTTTAAGCCGACGAGAACTATGCCCATGGCGGTTATACCCCACCCGATACGCCCGAACGCACCTTTCCGGTCTCCTATATATAGCTTGTTGATACTACCCAAAACATATCCGAATTCGACCATTACCACGCCTATCCAACCGGAGATCAACAGAAGAGTGGCTACGCCAGTGTCGACTCTGAAAAGAGGCGTGTATGGGAGCTTGAATCCGAAAAACTCGCCAAAAATCAGTCCAAATGCTATAGCTACTATAGAGCCTATCATGATGGATTTCGATAGTATGAGCAGCCCCCTGTTGCTTAGGATAGTATGCACGAAACGTGCCAATTTCCTGGGTATACGGCTTCTTTTTGGAGGATGGATTATGCGGTGTGCCACCCAGAAAAAGGCAACGAACATGAATAGACCGTATCCTGCGTCTCCGACCATGAAGCCGAAAAATACGGGGAAAACCACCCCAAACAATATCGTAGGATCTATCTCATTGCTTTTCGGCAACGAATAGAACCGTATGAAGGATTCGAAAAGCTTGAACTTCGATGGATTCTGCAGTTTTGTAGGGGGCAATTCTTTTATCTCCAGCCTCTCCAATACAAATTCATCGTCTGTGACTTTCGAGAATATCTCTCTTATTTTTGGGATATTACTCTCTTCTATCCATCCTTCTACGAGGATGACGGATTCTGTAGAGCCAAATTTTGCGGCAACGTTCAGCTTCTCCGTTTCTATTTCGAGCTGTTCCCTTATGGCGCTTGCAGTATTGTAATAGCGATCGGATATATCATCTATACTCTTTGCGATACTGCGTTCTGTGACGTCTACTTTCTTCGCTTCCTTTTCGGATTCTTTTTGAAGTTCGGCAACCTTTCCCGATAAAGGCGGGATATTCTCCACGTTTATACCCTTTTCTTTGCAGATAGAGGCGAACTCTTCTCTCTGTGATTTCTTTACGCTCGCGATAGTATTATTATTTATCTTATAGACAGCGTAGCCGCTTAGTACTTCTGCTATGTCCAGGGGGTTCTTCCTGGATCTGCCCGGAGTTTCGAGTATAAAAGATGACACGCTATCGTTGGAAAGGATCGACATATCCTCTTTAAACCCCTCCAGTTTTCTGAGTATTTTCATTCTATCGTTAAGAACCTTTCTCTGAGCCCTAGCAGAATCCCTTTCCCTTATAATACCCGCCAGACGTTTCTCTATCACCAGTTTTCTCGATGCTGCAAGCAGCGCCCTGTCGTCTTTGAAAACCACCCTCTTACTTGTTTCTTTAGGGACCATATTGGATTCGATCGATCTCGTACGTTGAAGCTCCAGGTTCAAGTCTTTGTATATATCTTCATTTTCAACTCCCTTTAGTGATTCTTTATCGTATTCTCCCACAGGTTCTATGTGGATAGCGGCTGTATCGTTTAGTATATCCATAAGAAGTGCATAATTCCTCTTGGTTACGAATATCCTGACTCTTACTATCTTTGCGGGTTTGAACATATTAATCGTCCTCTGAGAATATCTGCTCGAGGACGAGTAGCAGTTCCTTTTTATCGATGGATTTTAGCTCGTTTATTTTAGCGGAGGCTTCGCCAAGAATGGACTGCTTTTGCTTCTCCGCCTTTTCCTTTGCTCTTGACACAGCCGCCTCATAGTCCTCCTCGACTTCCTTTGCAGCTTTGTCCTCGTTCTGTTTTGCTTTCAGCTCCGCTTCGTGTACTATCCTAGCAGCGTTCTCTGTCGCATAGTTGATGTCTTTGCTGCCTTCGTTCTCAAGCTGCTTTATCCTCTTCAACACGTCTATCTCGTTTTCCATTGTTCCTCTTGGTTTATATTAAACATAAATGTGTGCTGTCATCTTTAAGAGCTTATCTTCTCCTTGATGTATTTCAATGAAACCACCCTATCCCTTTCGAAATCGTCCAGCTTTTGTGCGATGTAATTGGCTCTTACGGCCAGTTTTGGTAGTATGTTATATTCTATGGTGTTTATCCTTCTATTTAGCTTTTGTATTGCCATCAGCAACTTCCTAAGCACGACTTCGCTTTGTGATATATCGATTATCAGCCTAAACAGGCTCAGGTATGAAAGTTTGGCATCGCCGATAGATATGGGCAGGCTTAAAATTGTGTCCATTATCTCGCTTTTTTTCTCTTCCTGCCAATTCACCTTTGGGATAAATACTCCCATCACATTGCTTGCACTTAGATCGAGTGTCAGTGTGCTTTGTTCCTCTGCCACAAGTTCCACTCCCATCCTGCCTTCTAAAGCTTCTGCTAATTTGATGCTGTCGACGGCGTTTTGCAGCGTTTTCTTGACTTCAACCTTGGTAAGCCGTATTTGTCTGATTATATCAAAAAATGTGAAGATAAGCTTCTTTCTTTTCATTTTTAACTGGTCCAATCCCTTTTTAGCAGTTTTTATCTTAGTCTTTATCTTTATTAATTCCAGTCTTGTGGTCTTTACAGTTGATACATCATTCTGTCCATTTACCATATTTCTTAATCTCCTCTTCCTTAAGTCTTTTCATATCCTTTATATCGAGTTTCGACAGAAGCGTCCACCCCAGCGTTAGAGTGTCTATTATGCTTCTTTCTGTTTCGTATCCTTGATTAACGAATTCGTTCTCGAAGCTTCTTGAGAATGCAACGAACTTCTTATCGTTTTCCGACAGAGCGCCTTCTCCAACCACCTCAGACAGGTTCCTAAGATCCTTCCCGCCTGCATAGGCTGCGAATAGCTGGTTCGCCAGATCCCTGTGATCTTCCCTTGTCTTGACCGCGCCTATACCTTGGTTCATCAGTCTTGACAACGAGGTCAGCACATCTATGTTTGGTGATACCCCGTTTTTCTCCAGGTCTCTGCTTAGAACCACTTGTCCTTCTGTTATATATCCTGTAAGGTCGGGGATAGGGTGGGTTATATCATCCCCGGGCATCGTTAGCATGGGCAGAAGAGTGATCGAGCCCTCTTTCCCTTTTATTTTCCCTGCTCTTTCGAATATGCCGGCGAGGTCTGTATACATATATCCAGGGTAGCCTCTGCGGCTTGGTACTTCCTCTCTGGCTGCGGATATCTCTTTCAGGGCTTCGCAGTAATTTGTCATATCTGTTAGAATAACCAGAACGTGCATGCCTTTATCATAAGCAAGGTATTCTGCAGCGGTTAGAGCGACTCTCGGAAGTATAATCCTCTCCATAGACGGACTGGATGCAAGATTAAGGAAAACCACTGTCCTATCCAATGCTCCTGATCTTTCGAACTCTTCCTTGAAGAAATTGGCAGATTCGCTCGTTATCCCTATACCGCCGAACACTATGGCGAATTTAGCGCTCTCGCTGAGGATCTTCGCCTGCCTTGCTATCTGCACTGCTAACTGGTTGTGCTTCATGCCAGAACCAGAAAATATCGGGAGTTTTTGCCCCCTTACTAAGGAATTCATACCGTCTATCGCAGATATACCGGTTTGTATAAATTCCGACGGCTCTTGACGTGCATAAGGGTTTATGGGCGGATTATTTATATCCCTTCTCTCACCTTCGTACATTACAGGCCCGCCATCGATAGGTTCTCCTAAGCCATTGAAGATCCTGCCTAATATCCGATCGCTGACTTTGAACTTTGCAGTTTCTCCCGTTAATCTCACTTTTGTCGAGTCCACATTCATTCCATAAGTATTGCCAAAGGATTGGATTACTGTAAACCTTTGTCCTGCGTCTAAAACCTGCCCTGTCACTACATTTCCATTGTCCAGCTTTATTTCTACCAACTCGTTATATGCAGGTTCGTTCACATTTTCAAGGAAGAGCAGTATATTAGTTATCTTCTTGATATTCTTATAGTAGACATCACTCATAGGTTACCACCTGCGCTGTTTTTTGCTTCTTCGAGCGCTGCTTTGAAGCTGGCAAAATAGACTTCGAGTTTGCCGTCAGGAACGAACTTCATCTTAGCGAGAAGCTCTTTGGCTTTTATACCGCTGAAGGTACTTATTAGGAGTTGGTTGTATACTGCCTGCTTTTCTACGTCATATAGCATCTTTATAGCCGACAGCATATAGTATTGTTTCTTTATCGATGAAAACGTATCTACCACATCGAGAGCGTTCTGCTGCAGAAAGTCTTCCCTGACTACTTTCGCTACATCTAATACCAATTTGTCTTGCTCTGGCAAAGCCTCGTAGCCGACAAGCTGCACTATCTCGTTTATCTCTGCTTCCTGCGTCAATATTGCCATCAGATCTTTTTTAAGCTGTGGCCAATCTTTAGCTACGTTCTGTGCATACCACGCGCTTAGATCGTCGTCGTACAGAGAATAGCTATTCAACCAGTTTATGGCAGGAAAATGTCTTGAGTTTGCTAAAGCTGCATCCAGTGCCCAGAACACTCTGGTGACCCTTATCGTCGACTGCGAGACTGGTTCAGAGACATCGCCACCTGCGGGGGAAACTGCTCCTATTATAGTCAACGAGCCTATGTTACCGTCTAAGGTTTTGACTCTGCCGGCTCTTTCGTAGAAATCGGCTATTTTAGAGCTTAAGTAAGCCGGATAACCCTCTTCCCCAGGCATCTCTTCTAGTCTTCCTGATAGTTCCCTCATCGCTTCTGCCCATCTGGAAGTGCTGTCCGCCATAAGGGCGACGTTATACCCCATATCTCTATAATATTCCGCTAGAGTCGCACCGGTGTAAATGCTCGCCTCTCTGGCTGCAACTGGCATATTTGATGTGTTCGCTATAAGAATCGTCCTGTCCATCAAAGGCTTACCCGTTGTAGGGTCTTTGAGCATAGGCAGTGTTGTCAGCATCTCTGCCATCTCGTTTCCCCTTTCACCACATCCAACATACACGATTATGTCCGCATCCGACCATTCGGCAAGAGAATGTTGAGTAACCGTTTTCCCAGCACCGAACGGTCCGGGTATCGCTGCAGTTCCTCCTTTCGCTACGGGGAAAAAAGTATCCAACACACGCTGACCTGTTATCAGGGGGATAGTCGGAGGCAATTTTTCCACTACTGGTCTTGGTCGTCTCACAGGCCATTTTTGAAGCATACTTACTTCGATTTTTCTCTCTTTTCCTGCTACAACTGCAATAGTTTGGTTTATAGTAAACTCACCCTTCTCTATAGACTCTATTTTTCCGCCCACACCGATCGGCAGCATGACTTTATATACTATCAAAGAAGTTTCTACAACCTCCCCAATCACTTGTCCCTCTTTGACTAAATCGCCAACTTTAACTGTAGGAGTAAATTTCCATTTCTTCTCAAAATCGAAAGGAGTTGTGTTCACACCTTTGGATATAAAATCGCCGCTCTGATCCATTATCTTCTTTAAAGGCCGCTGTATACCATCAAAAATGGATCCGAGTAAACCGGGGGCGAGCTCGACCGACAATTGAGTGTGTGTATTACTCACTTTTTCGTTTATTCTTAAACCTGTTGTATCTTCATAGACCTGTATGATGCTCTTATCGTCCTGCAACCTTACTATTTCACCGATGAGGCCTGCTTCTCCTACTCTAACTATCTCATTCATTCTAGGTGTATCGATTCCCACTGCTTCTACAACGGCCCCTGATATCCTTGTTATTGTGCCTTCCATACATCAACTCCTAACACTCTTTTGCCTAAATCCCTGATAGACTCTTCCTCCCTTTCAGTTTTAAGGCTGGGCATAAATAAAACTATTGGTTTCAGGCTGCTTTCAGCTTGGTAACGTGTTTTGCTGTCCATGCTGCCGATTATATCCTCGGAAGCTAAGACAAGATCGTATTTTTTCTCCATGAGGAGATTCTTAAGTTTGTTCGCAGCTTCTGCATCGCTAAGGAAAAATACGTCCTTTATACCCAACAGCTTAAAGCCAAGAGCGTAATCCTTTTCGCCGATAACTGCAATATCAGTCGATCTCATCGATACTTCCGAAAGTGGCGCTCGATGCCATTTTCTAACGTCTTTTCCTGTTCGTCTGCAGGATAGATTCTATATTTGAATGCCATTATCATAGTTTATTAATCCATTTTTTGTTTAAATTGTGCCTGCTTTCGGAAGTAGTCATATATCAATATAGGTAGTCATTCTTATTAGTCTTGCCTTTTCTTCGGGTATATTATTATAATTCTTGAACCACAGCGATATAAGCTCTTTTCTTTCTATTTCCGCTCGTATTATAAAATAAAATAGGTAGTTCAATGACAACGCACTGCTTCTCAGAATCGACAAATATCTGTTGTATAGGTCTCCCAGCATGCCTGTGCTGAGGAAACTCAAAAGATTCGACTCCTGGTATATCTTGATGGCTTCGTCCACCCTATAAGGTATCTTTGTCTTCCATTCTGATGGAGAAGACGTCAATATAGAGTTTATTGCATCGTTTTGCAGATTGCCGCCTTTAGCGAGTTCCAGAGCACCCTCTATCTGGTTTTGTCTAAACCGCATTGCGGTGGTTATGTTCCTAATGTCTATAAGCTCTTTGAAAAACCTATACAGAGGACCCTCATCACCGTTGTAGAATCTGAGCTTATCCAGTAGATTCTCATGGTATGCTACTTCAACTCGTAAGAGAGCTTTATCCACGTCTGCCAGCGATTTTATCGAGTTTATAGCTTCCATCAGTTTTGTCCCATACCAGTATTTGGAAGCCGCTTCTATCACGTCTTCGAGGCTTCTTTGAGCCATTAGATTCGTGTAGTCCTCTTTTGGGATAAAACCGCTGTAAGTAGTAACCGGCATGCTTCTGTCGACAATCAAGAAGGCGTCTGTCCTGCTTACTTCGAAGTTCCTTATCTTCGAATAAAGTATGAGACGTATGTTCTCCAGGTCCCATTTTCCTATGTATGCCTCGATTACAGGCAGGGAACCTGTGGGTATAAGCTTTACTGCGTTCCTAACGGTCTTCATCATGTGCGAGTTCACCACTATTTCCACGAGTTCTGGCAACTTATACTGGCTATAAAATGCGTTTATTTCGTCTTTATAAGAGGTGTTGCTGAGCACAGGTATAAAACTGTCTTTCCCTTTTCTGTCCAAATCGTCAAATACGTCTTTTTTTAGAAAATCCTGAGTTATGACCTTTAATTTACCGTATACTCCTGTGTATACAGAATCCATATTCAGCTGAGGATGCGCTGCGACAACTTAGATACCAAGATATCCTTTTTACGCCGCAGTATATCCTCAAGAGAAAGATCCACGCCTTTAAAACCATCCTTTGATACCGCCTTCACGCCGCCTACAAACTCATTCTTTGCGCTTTTGATATCAAGATCGGGAAACTTATCACGGGTCTTTTTAAGGTCTCGATCATTAACGTAGACTTTAGCACCTGGCCCCAGCTCTTTAGTGGCTCTTTTGACCAGAATGAACAGAAGCTTATCATAAGGTTCCGTAGCCACGAAAGAAGCTAAAGCCGATTCTATGCTCTGTGAGATTTCGTCTATTTTGTCCGAAAACGCTGTATTATACCTTTTTTCGGCTTCGGCCTTGGCGGTGTTTACCTCAGTATCAAGGATCCTGCTTATTTCGGCCTTGATTCTTATAGAGTTGTCCGAGCGTAGCTTTTCGATGGTTGCCGACGAAGAGGTTAAAATGGCATAGTATTTCGCCTTTGCTTCGGATAGTATTCTGTGCACCTTTTCCTTCTCTTCTTTTTTGATGTGTCTCTCTATTTCTTCTAAACTCATAAGCAAGAAGGCTCAAATAATCTGAAGCAGCAAGATAAGTCCTAATACGAAACCTATTATCCAGAGAGTCTCTGGTATTACAAAGAAGAAAAGAACTTGGCCAAATTTTTCCGGTCTCTCTGCGATCACACCCATGCCGGCAGCGCCTATGCCTTGCTGCGCCAAGCCGGTTCCGATAAGACCGCCTGCTATTGCTATCGCAGCAGCTATTGCATAAAGTGGATCGGCTGTGACTGCCATTTTGATTGAAATTATTGCATATATATAAATCTTTGCTTTTTGTTGAGACCTTATCATTTAAGGAAGAAATATGGTTTATGTTAAACTTAAATTGAGGTGCGGTTAAAACCACAAAGATTTTCATTAGCCTTTGTTGAGGTGGATAATGTATGGTGATAGTCAGCGATGCGGTCTACGATCCCGAAAATATTAGTGGTAATACCTTTGGTAATAAAATTCCGCACTCGGGCGGATTAAGCGCGTAGTCGGTAATAACATAAACAGCCAAAAAGGAACGATCTGTAGAGATAGTTTACAAAATTTATATTATTTTGATATCAAAAGTTGTAAACTTTACAGATTAAACGTATTTAAATAGGAGATGATTTGTATCTCCTAACTTTGGTGGTTCCAAAATGTGCGATGAATCAGAAGTATAGGTAACACGAGGCTTATGCGATCATCCAAATACAGGATTTATTCCGAAAGGAAGCAGAAAACTGCACATGCAAACTGTGGGTCTGAAGGAGGAGCATCTAATTATTGCTGCTTTCAAAACCATTGGGTTCTATGAAACTAAAGGATTTAGATACTAAGATTCTACTAGAACTCAAAGCTGGGGAAACGTTTGATTCGGTAACGCAGAAGCTTAAAATGCCTAAGTCTACGCTTTATTACCATCTTAACAAGCTCAAAAAGCTGGGACTCATAGGGGGAATCAAAGTGATCCTCAACTATGAGCAGATCAAAAGCGAGAAAGGAGTGCTCGTATTAATAACCTTGAACAAAACGGACAACAAAACACTTCAAGCTTTCGAGGAAGAAGTTAAGAAAAGCCATGTCGTTTCTGATATATATGCTATAAGCGGAAACTGGGATTATCTTTTAATCGTTCATGGGAAGGAAGAGGAAGTAGAGGCTTTTCTTCTGGACCATGTCAGAACTATCCCCAACGTTACTAGAACAAATTCTTTATTTATACTAAAACACATAGAATTATAATGAGCCTCATAGACAGATACAAGGAAACTCTCCAAGGACAGGGTGTTCAGCAGAATATAACTGCGTATAAAAAAAGACGTAATAAAACTAAGATATATTTATTGATAATCGTACTTGCTATAGGGATTCCAGCATATTTCTTTATATTTAAAAGATATACTTATTGCTCTTCTAATATAGGCGTCGTTAGCGGACCTACAAACGTTATATCTACAATAGGAATAAGCTGTGGAGTAGAAACTGTAATGTATTCTGTTATAGCTGCATTATCGATAGCTTTGCTGGTCTTTATAACGCTTAAAGCACTCAAGTATAAGAAAATTGGTTGAGCCGATCGACATCGAAGCCTTACAGATTAAATGGAAAGCTTGAATTGTAGCTATAACATTCCCTATATATTGTGTTTGCTGTGCTGATTATAGCGGCAAATGTCCTTATCCTAGCTTTATGTAAGTGAATTATATAACGGCCTAATGCATAAGTATAAATTTATAAACTGCTGTATAATTAATATGTAATATGTCGCCGCTTCACAAACAAATTTCAGGAACTGCAATAAAACTATCCATTTATTCTGCTATCCTAGATTTCGGTCTGACTATGTCGATTCTTTTGCTTAATAGCAAATATCTACCCGCCGGGATAAGTGGGTTTTTGGTTAACATATTTGACATCGCAATAACCTATCTGTCATTGATTATAATAGCCATGTTTGGAATGGCTTTTCTTCTCAGATATAGGGAGCACATAGTGAATATCCATTCCAGAGAAAATCACAACCCGATAACGGCGAAGAAGTTAACAGTTTATATACCGTCCAAGCCTATCGTTAGTAAACAAGGAG
>CAZYMW010000009.1:0-12385 GCA_964648605.1 Candidatus Woesearchaeota archaeon
TTTGCCGTCTTTATCGGCTCTTCCAGCTACAGATATATTTGCAGTGTCTGAATATCCTTTGAACTTTTTGAAGTTATCCTCTAAGAACTCTTTGAATTCTGGCAGAGTTTTCGGCGATTCTGCGTATACGTATTTTTTTATGTTAAGGTTTTGATCTACAATCGCAAATATAGTCTTTGTACCACCTATATCGACGCAGACTTTCACTTTTTGCATACGGAATCAAACGGAATGCATTATTTCCCGAATCTTTTTGATTCTTTTTATAGGGTCGTCGCTCTGCCAGATATTTCTTCCGACTGCTATTCCGCTGAAGCCTGCCGATATCACAGCCCTGACGTTGTCTTCAAACTTTTCGTCGGTTACAGCCTTTCCACCCGCCATGAATACCTTCGTTTTTCCGGCTGATTTGACTATCCATTTTAATTTCGAATCGTCGTTCGGGTACTTCAATTTTACTATGTCAGCCCCCATTTCAAGTGCGATCCTCGCCGCGTAAGCCACGGTTTCCGGGGATTCATCGTCTGTCACAGCTTTTCCACGGGGGTATGACCACATTATCACGGGCAACCCGTAATTGTGTGCTTCCTCTTCTATTTTACTGAATTCTTGCAGCATGATCTGCTCGTATTCGCTTCCTGAATAGACAGTGTACCCAACAGCAGAAGCACCAAGGTCTATCGCTTCTTTAACGCTGCATGTCTGTGTCGAGAGCGGTTCACCTCCACGCATATTTGTCTTTTGGTTTAATTTGACTATCAAAGGCAATCCCATGCTCTTTTTGTAATAAGCCCTGGCCGTGCCTTTAAGAAGCACGAGTGCATCCACCTCCGCTTTTTTAGCTATATCTATTATGTTTGCAGGAGATACGGTTTTTTCATTGAAATCCCGTGGTCCGTGTTCCATTCCATGGTCGTATGCCAGGTATAGCCCGTTCATTTTAAACTTATTTTTTCCCATTTTTCAGCCTCCTTATTCTGAGTTTCTGTTTCGGGTACTCGTTCGTAATCCCGTCCTTCGCTCCGTAATGTTTTATGACATTGCTAGCATTATAACTTCCGAAAGTTATTGCATCAGTAACATCCTTCCCGTCCATAATAGAACTTATGAAACCGGAGAAAAAGGCGTCTCCTGCGCCAACGAAGTTTATCTGCTTTGCAGGATAAACCCCAGCATCGTAGATTTCATCGCCGGAAGCGACCAAAGACCCCTCGTTTCCGCGAGTTATTATGGCTGTATCCTTCACGGCTTTCCTCAGTTTTTCGAGGTTCTTTAGATCGTTTGCATATCCTACAAACCTGCGGGCTTCTTCGTTGTTCATATTTATCACATCCACGTTAGCTAGAACAGGCTCCATTTTTTTTAGTTGCAGGTTCAACTCGCTCGAGCCGGGATTCAATGCTATTTTAGTGTGAGAGTTCTTCACAGCTTTCACTATCTCTGGGAGAATTTTGTAGCTATCCCCTCCTAAAGGACCTATGTAAAACCACTTTGTTTCGAAGTCAACATTTATATCCTCAAACTTCAGCGTATTCTCGACCCCTCTGTAAATCAGGAGTATCATGTGACCGTTTTTTGAGACTAGTACGTTTGAAAATGGGCTTTCTCCCTCAGATCGTATCATGTAATCTGTGTTTATCCCCCTGCTTTTTAGATCTTTCAGTATGAATTCGGCATTCTCGTCGTTGCCTATTTTCGCTATGCTAGCTACCTTTTTGCCGCATTTTGCCATGGTTGCGGCGACATTTGTTGCACTACCACCACTGAACTCCAAAACTTTTTCCAGTTCTATTTTTTTGTCCAGCGGAACTTCCATAAAATTTTTGTTGAGACCGGGTTTTAAGTTTCCTTGGCTAGCGAACGAAAATATATCTTTTGTAGCTGAACCCAGCGTAACTATATCAAACATAGATCAGCCTCCAAAGCGGTATTTAATCCTTCTCGAGCCCCACGTTTCAACGATGCTGTTTGTATTTGATTGAGCACGAACGGAGGCGGGATCTTCACACCTAGGATAATGTTGTAGCAGAATTCGATTACATTCCGCCTAATATTTCGTGTCTTTTTACACTCATCTGCAGGATGAATCCTGTGTTTAAACGGCTTCATAATCTATTGATGCTGGCTATGGTTTAAATTCGTTGCAGCTTCCAGAATCTTAGATAATACGAAGCAGCTGTCGGCGATCAAGATTAAAGGATACCAGAGAAAAATGTAGAGCGGAGACCTCGCTGGAATACCATCCTACGTGGTATCACTGTCCTTTGTCAAGTCCTTTTTGTGCTTCTTGCAGACGCTTGGTCGTCTCTTTGACGGCTTTATCTCCGCTTTCCAGTCTGAATTCAAGTATTTCGAGTTTTTCTTTAAGCAAAGCTTCTACGTCTTGTTTTCTTTTTTTGATAAGTATCTGCCCGACCATCTCATATATCTGATCGGAATCAGGTATTTTTGTCAGCTCATCCAGCGTCCTTTTGACTTCGTTATACTGCAGTTGAAAACTCTGCTTTTGAGTCATGTCCATCTGCAACTGTTGCCTTAAATCCTCGTACTCAGTTTCGTTCATAAATCATTTATTTCCTCCACAGCCGAGACCGCATCAAGATAAGTGTCGATCACCGACTGCAGCAATTTAATATTCTTAGCTTTTATTTCTATAAATAGATTGTCATCTTTGCTTTTTACGCTTGCAGATATCCTATCCGTACTCCGGATACTTTTGGCTAGGGCTTTGCTGACTGTAGCTGTAAAATCGGCTTCTCCCTTAAAGATTATTTTTGCACTCATTTCAGTTAGCTTTGACATGATGTCCACTCACAGGTCGCTTTTTCACAAGAATTCTTCCACCGCAGTAAGGGCATCTTATGATGTCTTTGATTTCGCCAGAATCAACTGTAGCACCGCACGAAAAACATGAATACCTTACCATGTTACTCCAGAGATTTAACACCCATCGTGTACGCACCGTCGGCTATCTTTAACCCGCAGCGTTTGCACGTCCAGACTCCGCTGTACAGCCGTTTTATCGACAGCTTTCTGCAGCGTGGGCATTTGTATTTCTGCGCACGAAGCCGCTCTATCTTTTCGAGTCTACTTCTTACCCCTACGCCATACCTGGTGCTTCTCATATTCCTTTCTTTTGAAACTGCAGCTATTTAAAGTTTAAAAGAATAACAAATTTGGTATTTGGAAATGGATTTATACTACGCAGCAGAATTAATACTATGAAAATCGCAGTGGCTTTGTTTTTATTGGCGTCGATGATGGTCATCGGAGCTGTATATGGATCGTCTCAGTCGCCATTCGGGCTTCCCAGCGGCATAAGCGGCGCCGGGGTCGCTTATATCAATGTAACCGACAGCATAACACAATCATCTTCTGCTGCAGCTTCTGTCAGCGTAACATACGATATCAGATACAACGGATCCGGAAACCTGAATTTTACTCTCATCGAAGCGAACGCAATAAAACTTTTGAACGATGGTAATACTTATCCTTTTAGCAGGATACCATCATCGATGTGCAGCGTATTTCTGCAAGAATCGATCAATTGCACTACCATCGTGATAAGCAATGTGACTTACGGCGATGCCTTTGTCCTGTCGTACAATCATACTGTAAATTATGTCCCGAACAGCATGAACATTTTTAATTATACATTTATATTCATACCATCTAGCCCAACCCAGCTAAGTGTGGAAACAGTTCTTCCGCAAGGTGCGTTTCTTCCCAACATCAGTCGTTATAGCCCGTCTTACGCCAAGTTTGCATCGAATGAAAAAAGCATAGAAGCTGTGTGGTCACTATTCCAGGTGACGTCTGCCCCGGTTCCGCTTCCATTTTCCATATCCTACGAACTAAACTCGTTCGTTCCGAAAACCTCACAAGCACCAATAAACACGAGTTATGTGGTGATGATAGTGGTCATAATACTCGTCGCCGTAGCGGTGATCATTCTGGTAAAGAATAAGAAGCGTAAAGAAGGCAACAACGATCAAAAACCGAGAAAAAGGATAAGTCCGCTGCTCAATATCCTCAACGATAATGAGAGAAAGATACTGAGTCTGCTCAAAAGGGATATATTCATAACACAAAAAGAGCTCGTAATCAAGACAGGATTCTCAAAAGCTAAGATGAGTAAGATACTCTCCAAACTCTCTAGACTTAAACTTATTAGAATAAGACCAAATGGCAGACTTAACAAAATAAAGAGAATCTGATCATGCGAAACAAGATAAAAGGCTACCGCGCCGAAAGAAAAATGAAACTCATGCTCGAAAAACGCGGCTGGAAAGTCGTGAGAGCCGGTGGCAGCTTGGGTGAATACGACATAATTTCTTTCAAAAAAGGCAAGTGTGTCTTTTTTCAGGTAAAATCGACGAATAAAGACACATTTTATTATTATGGGTATATGCGGGACACCTACGAAAAGTTTCCGTTCAGGCTGATAGTTGATTTTGGGCGCGGCTGCACCAGGGTATTAAAACCACAAAAAATAGTTCATAAGGACGACGGGATGGACTTTGCTGGATTTGTAGGCCTGTGAACCAAATTTTTAGTGAAACAGTTTCCAACGGTTTCGGAAAAGTCTTTTAATAGCACTATTTTGTAAATGAATCTATCATTAAAAGATGGTTTTTGTGTTTACTCGGCGCAAAAGCCGTCTTTTTTTGTCGACGTTTTTAAGCTTCTAGAATATCGCCGATATCGTCAATACAGCGGCCACCAAAACAATGCCTAGGATTATGACCATATGCGGTTTAATGGTTATCTTACTCTTGTATTCGGAGTAATACTGCACCAATCCACCGAATGAGGACGGCATTCTTGACTGTCCTTTCTTTCCTAACATAACTTAATACTAGACCGCCTTGTTATTAAAGCTTTCTATATGTACTATTTCCTTTAATGCAGGTACAACTGTTTGTACCGCACTTACATGTGTATCCAAAGGATAGCCGATCGGTATTATTCCCCGGACTATGTACTTATTTGGTATATCCAAAGACTTTTTTACAGGCTCCTGCGGCGCTGTCGCTATCCACGCGCTTCCGAGCCCTTGCTCGGTAGCGTACAAAAGCATGTTTTCTATCGCCAAAGCAGCATTCTCTACACAAAAAGTCTTGCTATCCTCCTCATCGAATACTGTAGCGAGCTTAACCGGATCGCAGACGACGACTATGATGAAAGGTGCGGAGTTTATGTTCGGGACGAGAGACAGCTTGCTTATCTCGTCTTTTTTCGGCTGTTCGGATACGACTACAAATTCATATTCGTGTATTCCTCCTGCTACAGGTGCAAGGCGTCCGACATCCAGAATTTTTATTATTATATCCTCTTTTACAGGCTTTGAAGAAAAGGAGTAAACCGTCTTTCTATTCTTTATCGCATCGTACAAGTCCATGATAAGTTATGAAAATACCTTAATTTATAGGCATTGTCTATCTGATTTAAGAACAGTTCTAGGTGCTCGCGTCCGGTAGCATCGAAGCCGCAGAATACAATAGACGTTAAAAACTCGGTAGTCCTTCTGCCGCAAACTTTGAAGTATTCGGTGCGATTCTTGACGATATCATCGTTCTAGGAATAATTTTCTATGATTTCTGCGAGTATATTGGCTTTGCCGCCGGCGGATTTAGCCAACAGTTCGTCGCAAACCAGGCATTTCACATTCGATGCGGCTTTTGTAAAGATTATCTGCTCATTTTTGCACTTAGGGCATCTTACCTTCGCAAAATGGCTTTCAGTCTGTTTGAAAATTATCTCTTCCACATCATTTTATTTCCAATTTCTTCGTCTTTTTGCCGCGTGATTGCGTCGTCATTTTACCGCATTTTGTGCATTTATACCTTATATCGTACCTTTTAGTCTGCTTGACCCCCATCCGCTTGGCATGTTCAAACATAGGGTAGGGAGTAGACCCGTATCCGTGTTCTATGTTGTAAAGTTTTCTGCGGCTGCCTGCAGTCATTGTGCCTCTTTTTCCGCCTTTGACCTGAACAACCTTCTGAAGAGTGTGCACTTTGCAATAAGGACAATACCTCTTGATTTGACTTGGGAACTTCATTTCCTCTATAAGAACCACTCATTTAAATCTTTTTGTTTTATTTTTTCGAGCACATTTTCCCGCAATCGATACCGTGTGCATCATGCAAAATAATATAAATATAGGATGCATCCTATCCAAATGAAGATTTATACAACGCTTTTAATAGCCGTCGTTTTCGTGTTTTCTATAGCGGCATCGCACGGCGTGCAAATCTCCTTAAATATGCACGAAGTGCCGTTCCAGGGTTCTTCGTGCACAGCCCTGTCGCCTTCGCAGATACAAGATGCATACGGATTCAACTCTTTGTACAATACGGGCATAAATGGAAATGGACAGAGTGTGGCTATTGTTGTGGCGTATGGCGATCCCACTCTTTTTTCTGATCTGGCGACTTTCGATTCGCAATACGGGTTGCCTCAAGTAGTGAACGGCTCAAATCTTATAGTATCATATCCTTTTGGTGATCCCCTATCGAACGTAGGGAACTGGACTTCGGAGACTGCCCTCGATGTTGAGGTTGTACATTCTCTTGCACCTCATGCTACGATCTATCTTGTTATAGCACCTAACGACAGCTGGCTGTTTAATGCAGTGAATTACACCATACAAAATCTGCCTGTGCAGGCAATATCTCTGAGCTGGGGCGCTTCAGAACACGAATATTCGCAATCAAGTATAGATCAAATTGATAATGTATTGGCTGCAGCTCCAGAAAAGCATATAAGTGTGTTCGCAGCCAGCGGCGATAGCGGTGCATATAATGGTCTGTCTTTTCTTAACGTGAACTTTCCGGCGTCCAGTCCGTATGTTATAGGAGTAGGAGGTACGTCTTTATCGGTTACAGCATCAGGAACTTATCTAAGTGAAACTGCGTGGAACGGGAGCGGAGGGGGTTATAGTACGTTCTTTCCTAAGCCTGCGCCGCAGCCAAACATCGGTTCGTATAGAATGGTACCCGACGTGTCGTTTAACGCCGGCACGTCTATATGCGTTTATGCAAACTCGACATGGGGCGGGTATTTCGGAACGAGTGTCGCTGCACCTTCATGGGCTGCTTTGAGCTCTTTGATAGATCAGAAGGCTGGAGGCAGTGGAGTGGTCTCGCTGAATAGCCTTTATGGTGCATATTATTCTAAAGGGAGCACAGCGTACAACCTCATAAGCCGCGGGAATAATAATGGTTATTCTGCGAACGGAAGCTACAACCTAGTTTCTGGGATAGGCAGCCCTAAAGCATATTCTCTCGCACAGGTGCTTACCAACACGTCGTACAAAATAGCCTTCTCTGCCTCTACTGCAGGTGCAATTTTTGCTATAAACGGGATAAATCATACTGCTCCCTTTTCGCAGAATTTCAGCTACAATCAAAAAGTATCTATGAGCGTCTATGCGCCGCCTCCAAACAATAATGTGAGATATGTCTTTGTCTCATACGCAGGCTATTATAACTCGACAAATACTACTGCGCACTTCTTCGTTGAAAACTCAAGTTCGATAACTGCTATCTTTAAAGCACAGTTCGCTGTAAACGAAGTGGGTGTCAATGGGAGTTCGAACACGACTGTTTTCATAGACAACGATACATATTTTATGGCATCCAGTCAACTCAGCTATGTATCCGGCAACAAGAGCTTTTCTCTTGTAGGGCTCAAGGTAGGCGAGAATGGTACATTGTATAGTTCGTCGGCTATATTCGTTGTAAACTCCCCTAAAACAGTCACGTTTTTGTGGAAAGTAGGGGGCATTTCTAAATTTATTATGCAGGGAGCACCCGTCGGATCACAGGCGGCTATAAGTTATATAAATTACGTTCCGCTGTCCAATAAGACGGCGGTTTACACGACACTTGTAAAAAACGGAGATAGTCTGTCAGTCGTTAGCGGATCGCTCATAAACTACAGCGGGGAAATCTATTATCTTGAATACAGATACCTTCTGCAGCCGGCAAGTGCGCTTTCGTCGGCAAACGTCTATCTTAATTTTATAAAAGAATCCAGATACCAACTTTCGTTCGTGACATCCGATAATTCGACAGTAACGCCGACTACAATGTATATAACAAGCAGAAGTGCTAATGGAACGTTTACAAACACCACGATCTGGGTGCCGGCAGGGGAAAATTTTGTCATAAAGGCGGTCGAAGTCGATGACAGCGGATTTAATACACTTGAACATAGCTTAGTCTTTTCTCCCTACAATTATAGCGGTACGATAAAGTTGCCAGTGTCCGATATAAACGTTCTGGTGAAGTTGTATCTAGGCATTCCAGTGATAGGCGCAAAAGTGAAACTTAGTTATTCTAATTTCTCCGCCGAAAACACTACCAACGACCTGGGATCCGCCTTTTTCAACGACGTTCCCGATTCTGGATATAACATAACAATAATGGCGTATGGAAGCAACTATACATACGCCGGTATTTCTGGCAAAAGTCCATCTTTCCAGGTAAACCCATTCATATATCAGCTCTATATAATGGTTGCTGTTATAGGTTTGGTGGTACTGGTTTTCTCGTTATGGGAAGAGCTTAAGCTGAAGAAAAAGAGAAGACAGCGGTAAAGCTTTTTAAAGTCGTTCTTAAAGCGGTATCCGGCTGTTCGTTCGAACGTTTCTATACTCACAGGCGCAGTATGCAATCTTTTGCACCTTCTGATAATACTGTATTTATAATAAGAGGGGAATAATCATATAGTCGGGCTGGTTCGTATGGAAGCGAAAACGAAAGATTACACAATAAGCAGAGAGGAAGGAGAGATAGCACTTACTTATAAAGTGCCTTTAAGCGTCTTGTATCCGAATCCCGAGGATAATGAGGATATCTTTGGCAAGATAGTGAGCGCTATAATAGAATCTGGCAGCATAACTTCTCTTATAATAGTTAGCGATAGGAATTATATTTACGTAAAGGATTCCGTCGAGCTTTTGAACGATCTGGCGAAACAATATAAAGGTATTTTTCAATCTGACATCTCCAAGCCTTTCGATACCGAGACCCAAAGGGCGTTGTCAGAAGAGGTGTCCGTGTTTAACTATATACTGTTCGATCGTTTGAAAAGGGACCCTGTAGGAGCTTATGTTTTTGGAGTACGGGCTCTTCGAGAGCTTAAAGCCAAAGCCAAGGCATCGCCCTCTTCTTCTCTCGATCTTTTTGTAGAACGGATGGATGCTCTTATGGACAAGATAGGCAGTTTGGAAATCGTCCAGAAAAGCATGGCTTTTGTGCTCGGCTATAAGATAGGCGACAGGACGCCTTACAAATTACTTTTTAAGCCTCTTATAAGACCGAACTTTACTTACACCCGAATAATGTCTGAGCCCCCTTTATCAGCCATAGAAGTGGAGACATACAAATTGAAGGACACGGAGGGCACCGATGTCACCATTTACAGGCTGCCGGGTGTATCCCAATATCTCTACCACATGGCTCCTCCCGAGCTTCTTTTGAATGTGGACGAGTACAACATACTCGATCAGGTCAGAACAGCACTTATAGATTACAAACCTCAAGAAGCCGAATTCACAGACCCGCTTAGAATGCGAGATATTTTTTATAACATAGCCACAGATATGATAAGTGATATAAATGATAAGGAAAGCTATAAGCTATCGTTCAAAGACATAGGGAAATTGGCAAGCATTCTAGTCAGGCTCACTGTCGGATTCGGCATGACCGAAGTGATACTATCGGATGACAGGATAGAAGACGTATACATAAACGCACCCATAAGCAAATCTCCCCTGTTTGTAAAGCATGCGACTTATGGCGAATGTTCGACGAATATAATACCGAATGCAAAAGAGGTAGATGCATGGGCGTCCAGGTTCAGGCTGCTTTCAGGAAGGCCTCTCGATGAAGGGCACCCGGTGCTCGATACAGAGTTGATTACAAAAACCATCCGTTCTAGGGTTGCGATAACTCAGCGCCCTTTATCAGCCAGCGGGCTCAGCATCGCTTTTAGAAGACACAGAGAGGCGCCATGGACGATCCCTCTTTTTGTGAACAACAGGATGATCTCCCCCATCGCTGCAGGATTATTGTGGTTTTGTGTCGAAGGAGCGCGTTCTTTCCTTATAAACGGTACACGAGGGGCAGGCAAGACGTCTCTTTTGACTGCGATGATGCTCATGATGATGAAAAAATACAGGATAATAACAGTCGAAGACACTCTTGAAATACCTACAGATGTCTTCAATAACATAGGTTATAACATCCTATCTATGAAGGTACAGAGTGCGATAGTAGGCGAAAAAGCCGAGATGTCGGCCGAGGAAGGCATAAGGACGACTCTGCGATTGGGGGATAGTGCTCTCATAGTGGGAGAAGTCAGAAGCACAGAAGCACGTGCTCTTTATGAAGCTATGAGAGTCGGTGCTCTTTCGAACGTAGTTATGGGTACGATACATGGGGAGAGTCCATACGGTGTGTTCGACAGGGTCGTCAACGACTTAGGCGTCCCCAGGACGAGCTTCAAAGCGACGGATCTGGTAGTTTCCGTCAATAAAATAAAGAGCATAGACAGATTAAGCGAAAAAAGGAGGGTTTTAGCGATAACAGAAGTCCGCAAAGACTGGATGGAAGACCCAAAGTATGAGAACGGGTTTGTGGATCTTGTCAGATACGATATAGAAAATGACATGCTCGTCCCTACGAACGATCTGCTCGAGGGAAACAGTTACATCGTCAAGGAGATAGCCTCTAAAGTAGAAGGCTGGGCAGGCAATTGGGACGCAGTATTGGACAATATACAAGCCAGGGGTGATATACTGAAGATTTTATCCGATTACGCAGATAAGACCGGAGATAGAGATCTTCTCGAAGCCAAAGCCTCCACAGAAGCAGTCGATCAATATTATGATATAGTTAACAAACTTAGCGAAGAATTAGGAAGGCCTCCCGATAGTAAAAGAATAGTGAATGCGTTCGAATTATGGTTGAAAGGAAGAAAGCAAAAGTAGCTCGGTTCAGCTACAATGACATAGTAGATAAATACTATACGTCGGCTGTAGTGCCGCCGGATCTATACCAGAAGGACAGAACCGCAAGGGACGAGCTTAAATCCATAGAGTATAAGATCTTCAAGCAGGCTAATCCATCGTTTCTCTCCAGATTGATAGTCTTCGGCGCTTCTACCATAGGCAAAGTAATACAGTTCAAGATAAACGAAAAACAGGAAAGGAAGCTTAATACCATATTGTATCTGCTCGGCTTCGATTTCGACGCAAGACAATTGTATGGTTTCTCGCTGTTCGTTCTCCTCCTCGGGATAATAGCAGGGATCGCTCTTCTTGCATTCTCGCAGGTCCTCGTCGGACTTTTCATTATGTTCTTCGGTGTAGGGGGATATTTTCTTATACAGAGCTACCCGAAACAGCAGTTAGCCGTAAGGCTCAGTAAATCTTCGAGTGATCTTGTTACTTTCATTCTTTATTTGGTCATATTTATGAGGCAGACGCCCAACCTCGAAGCTGCAGTGCAGTTCGCATCCGAAAACCTTACGAGTTATCTAGCGTTCGATCTTAAGAAGATGATATGGGATACAGCAGCGAGAAAATATACGAACATAAAGGAAGCCCTCGACGATTTCTCAAAAAGATGGATGAAGACCAGCCCTGCCTTCATAGATGCGCTTTTTCTAGTGGAGAGTTCGACGTCTCACGACGACGAGGCGGAGAGGCTTGCGCTTCTTGACGAAGCATCTCAAAGAATCCTAAGCGGAACATTCGAGGCCATGACCGACTATGCCTCGACTCTTAAGGAGCCGCTTAATACTGTTTACATGCTCGGTATGGTTCTTCCCGTCCTTGGTCTTGTACTGGCTCCCATGATGATGGCGTTTGTATCGATACCTGATTTCGGGGTTTTGTTGGCGCTTATGTATGATGTCGCCTTGCCCCTTCTCGTTTATTTTCTTCTTAGAGGTAGACTTTTAATGAGGCCTGCGGGTTTTGCGGCTCCTGACCTAGGCGATATTCCAGAACTGCCAAAGATGGGCAGTTTCTATCTAAAGATAGGACCAAAAAAGATAATGATCAGTGCCATCATCCCTGCAATAGCAGTTTTTGCTCTGTTCGCAGTTATGGTCGCATTTCTATTCCCGTCTATGCTCGTATTTGGTCCGAGCCAGATATACGTTTCTATGCTTATAACCGCTGGCATAGGTTTCGCGCTGTTCGTTTATTTCAAACTTTCCGTAATACAGTTAAAGTCCACCGAAGAGGAATTGATAAGGATGCAGAACTCGTTTGGGGACTCTCTTTTCCAGATGGGTTCTCTTCTTGCGCAAGGGACTCCCCCAGAGACGACAATAATAAAGGTCAGTGAAACAATGAAAAATACCC
>CAZYMW010000010.1:0-12374 GCA_964648605.1 Candidatus Woesearchaeota archaeon
GAGGAGATCAGACCGAAATCATTTTCTACCTTGTCGATGATAGCTATACCGCCCAGTGGCGTTGTTGTATTTTTCATGTAATCGATGAAAATACTACCCTGGGCATAAAAATAGTTTGTGTCAGTTCATGATAGAAGTGGCGAAGTCAAGGTTCTAAGTACACACCATCTATGCTAGGCACTCTCTGCAACATACTACAAATAAATTTAACCAGTTTCTACCAAACCCCTAAGGGCGCCTTCTTCTATAAGTTCAGAACTAACCTTCTATATGTTCTGCTACTTCTACAGCACTGATTGCAGAATCCACTCTTCCAATATCTAGAAATTCCTCTACTATACCTATTTGGCGAAGCATGGCTTCATTTTTCTCTTTAAATATGCTAGATGTTTTTCTAATAAGCATTTTTGCTTCCACCAAGTGTCCGCGTGCCATGTCTACTCTTCCCGCACGAATAGCCACCTCCGCAGCTTCTACGTGATCATTAATGTGTCCACTATTCATGCGGCCCCATGTCTTTGTACTTTCTTTGATTCCTTTTTCAAATTCAGATAGCAATAGCACGGCCTCTTTCTTGCAGGTTCCTTCGTCGCTTATTTTTCTGAGTTCTACCAATCTTGTGGATGCCTTCACAATCCTTTCTAGAGACGGATCTGAATCTATGCTGCCATCCAGAACATTCTGTGATTGCTTTGACCTTGCGCTTTTATCTTTTAGCATTTTATTACCTAGTATTTCACTGTTTAAATAATATTTATAAGTTGCTATTGTCATTCAGTTTCTTTTTATATATTTTTTCTATAGTTTTCACAGACCGCTCCCAATTAAACTTTAGAGCTGTCTTCTGGCCGTTCTTTACCAGTGTTTGCCCCTGCTCTTCATCATTTGCGAGTTTAATTATGGCATCCGCCAACATTCTAGGATTGCGTGGCAGTATCACAAGCGAGTTCACGTTGTTCACTGCATAATCTTCAGTGCCATATTTCGTAGTTATAACTTTCGCTCCACAAGCCATTCCTTCAAGAGGGGGCAGAGGAAAACACTCATACCAAGAAGAGGTTATTACGATATCTACATTCTGATAAATGTAAACTAAATCTTCACCAACTAGATTATATAGATACGTACATGGCACCGGCGATAACTTCTGAAGCTCAGGGTCTCCTCCCCACTCTCCTCCAAATAGTATTAGATGCATTTTAAAATTAGGCTTCCGCTTTTTTATAAGCCTAAGTGCATCAAATAAGTCATTCAGGCCCTTCCACTGACGACGATTTCCAAGTGAAAATAGAAACAGCGCATCCCGATCACTCTCAAATATTTGTCCGAACTTCTTCGACTCAACTTTCTTTGTGTTAAACATATCTGTATCAATCCCCCACGGAACAAAAATAGACTCCTGATTCAGTTCTGTAGCCAGTTTTTGCTTTAACCATGTAGAGCAAGCTATCTTTGTAAGTGGTAAGAAGTAGCTCTCTTTCGCCATATTCTTATAGTAGTCATCATCAAAAAAGTATGGTTCGTAATGTTGCGTGTGATATACTTTTATTCCGTCGGTACTTTTTCTATCTACTGCAAATGCACTTAAGGAAAAAGTACACGCAAGAACATCACATTTGGGCAATGCCTCTGAGAGATTCCTATTCTGATCTATAGCGACGTCTATCCCGCATCTATTTAACATCGTTTGGAGATACCAAAGATCTGCTTTAGTTCTTCCCTTATTTTCTGAAAGTGCAAATTTATCAAGGAATTCTAGCTGCCTAGGAAATTCTGCAGCCTTTATTTTAATGTCTTTATCTATTATCATATCAAATTTTACTCGTCGTTCCAATGCCGTTATCCCTACTTCATGCCCCCGCCTTGAAAGGCGGTTTGCTAACTCTATCATAGTCCTGATCCCACCAGTTAAGGGCATACCATAAAAAACATAATTTATCTTCATTTGAAAACCGTTATTATTTATTGCCAGATTCACATTTTATAATGGATTTCGAGGCATTTTGTCATTTAAAATTTGCTTCCGCTCTTTTTCTGATGTTTCAAATTCCCACAAATTACTAAGTTTCTAATAGTAGTAAATATATCTTGTCTCTTTTCAGACTACCTCTCCTTTTATGAAATCTTCTACGGTCTGTTTTGCATCTGTATCTGATTTTTGAAGCGGCGGGTGTTTGAAATAGTATGATGACAGATCTAACAACGGACCACCTATGCCTCTATCCCTCGCTATTTTCAGACCCCTTATCACATCTATAACTATCCCTGCACTGTTGGGAGAGTCCTCAACAGAAAGCTTCAAGTCCAAAGAAATTTGGATATCTCCGAATATCTTTCCTTTCATATAGATGTAGCACACTTTGTTATCCTTTAGGAAACTTACATAGTCGCTGGGGCCAATTCTGAGCGGCACTTCATAAGGTACCTGACTTGCCACTGCTTCGGTTTTACTAATCCTTTTCGAAATAAGTCGTTCTTGTTCAAGCATGTTCAAGAAATCAGTATTACCTCCAATATTAAGCTGATAACTCTCGTCTAGTTTTACTCCCCTATCAATAAACAATTTTGCCAATGTTCTATGTACTATTGTTGCGCCAAGTTGAGATTTGATATCGTCTCCAGCACAGGGTACACCTGCGCTCTTGAATCTCTTGCCCCATACCTTATCACTAACTATGAATTCTGGAATGCAGTTCAGAAAAGCAGTATTGGCTTTCAATGCTGCGTCAGCATAAAATCTACTCGCATCGCCGCTTCCAACTGGCAGATAGTTCACCAAGACGTCGGCTTTAGTTTCTTTCAATATTTTGACCACATCTGCACTTTTTTGAGCCGAGTCTATCTTAATTACGGGCTTTAGATATTTTCCAACGCCGTCTAAAACAGTGCCTTTTGATACTTTCACGCCCAATCTCGACACCTTACTAAATTTTTTGGTGCAGTTTGGTTCGCTAAATATGGCGCTAGAGAGGTCAGTGTCTACCTTTCTTGCATCTATGTCGAATGCCGCTACAAATTCTATATCCGATATGCGATAACCACCGAAAGATGTGTGTATTAAGCCAGGAATGAAGCCTGTTCCTTTTACGTTCTTATAGTACTCTACACCCTGCACAAGTGATGATGCGCAGTTTCCTACGCCTACTATCGCAACTTTTATTTTTGACGTACTAGATCCCACTTGATTAAACACCGGTAGTCATCCTTAATGGATACATACTGATGAGAAGTATTATATTACTATCTACCTATTTAACTTAAGCCGTATAAAGCCGACTCATTCGTTAAGCAATTGATAGTATGGTACGTAGAAGTAGGCTAAGCGTAAAAAGTTCAACTTTGGTCTTATTCGATTTGGATGGCATTGTTATCAAGGAAGATATCAGACCGCTGTTCGGCAGATTAGCCTATGCGCTGAGCAAAACATTTGGGGCGGGAAAATTACCAAAGCGAACTATCTGTGGTGCAACTGACACATTTGTAATTCAAAAGTTGGCTGCATACAACAGCATAAAAAAAAGACAAGTAAAAAGGCATCGAAGGGAATTACACAGCTACGCCTCTGAATTTGTTAAGTTGCATATAAATGAGGCAAATCCATCTGCACGTTCTGATTTTAAAATATTATTCAGTTCTATTTTGAAAGAAAAATACCATGTTGGCTTAGTTACAGGAAACCTAAGTCAAATTGCAGAAATAAAGTTGAAACAGGTCGGGTTACAAAAAGCATTCGAGTTCTATCGTTTTGATGATGGCTCTGGAGCTAAGGATGGAATGTTGAGAAGCGTAGTAAAGGAGTTCAAGTCCAGAAGTACAGAACGACAGAAGGTCCACAATGTTATCTACGTGGGAGATTCAACTTCGGATGTGATTGCTGCAAAGCATGTCAGAATCAAATCCGTGGCTGTTGCTAATGGGGTCGCTAGTCACAGTAAGTTAAGAGCGGTGCATCCAGACCTTCTTGTTAAGAGCCTATCTGAACGCAGCAAAATAATGAAGTTTATAAAAAGGGGCGTCTCTTCTTGAAATTAACATGAGGTCCCAGAACTGACGAGCATGCTCCAATTTGCCTTAAATCGTAGGCATGAGACCTTGTCCAATAATTCCACTAAAACCCAAGGGTTTTAGCCCCGGGGTGCATTTTGATTTTCGGTGACCAAAATGCAGACCTACTACAGAGATTGGAGAATATATAATAGACAGTTGGTAAACCGCAGCAGGGTAATAACGATTCTGATAGACCCCATGTTGATGGAGTCAGACTCGTTGCAGGAACTGAACAAAGGAAAACTAGGAAGGCGATTTAGGTTCTACACAGGACTGATATCGGCGGCATTCGCTGTCAAATGCGTCTTCCGCCTCGCGTATCGTCAGTTGGAAGGATTCATGAAGGATATTGCAGATAAAGTACATAAATCGATTCCGAACTTCAGGACGATATGGTGGAGAATCGATAAAATGAAGAATGAGGGAATAAAATTCAATGTGAATGAAAGACACACCGTAGTCGCGATAGATTCAACTGGGTTGCGATCTGTCAATACCGGGGAATACCGAACTACCAAATTTGACATAAGAAGAGAATGGACAAAACTGCATATTGTCGTCGATATAAAGACCAAAGAGATCCTCAATATAAAAATCACAAAAGGAAACGTCAATGACTGTCTTGAATTTGAAAGTCTGCTCAAACCGGTATCTGAAGGTGTAATGGAAGTCTTTGCAGACAAGGCGTACTGTTCAACTAAAATATACGAATTCTGTGACGAGAAAGGAATCTTCCCCGGAATCCCGGTTAAATGGAATTTTAGTAATAGAATCCCATCAAGAATTCGGCGTAGAATGTTAGAAGAACAGCTAGGTCTGGTGTGCAGGAGGGGTTCCATGAGGCTGAATCGCCATCTCACAAAGGAGGTAAGGCAAAAGAATCAGGAAGAATGGAAGAAACGAGTTGGATACGGCAGGCGATCAGCAGTTGAATCTTCGTTTTCCAGATACAAAAGAATTCTGGGTGAGAACATCTTCTCTCGAAAGAGAGAGAATATCTAAAGAGAGTTGACTGCAAAAGTGAATCTGTTGAATCAGTTTGCAGTGATGAATTAAGTACGGAAGGACACAGTGGACACCCTGCCTGCTTTTGTCTTATTTGTTGGACAAAGTCAGGCATTAGGCTTTGGGACAAAAGTCATTAATTTTCCTTAATAATAAGGTAGACCTCCTTTCCGATATATTCCTTGGGACAATCTACTTTTGCACCATTGCCAAACTTTGTTACGGATCTCTTTAAGAATCCAACAACTCCTTCTACGGTTACTTTAGTCTTCTGTTTAATTTTTATACGCCGCATTTTATCAGCTTCAGAGTGTATATACTGAGTATATACTTAAATACCTTTCCATTCAATAGTATTACTATGAAAAGGCACAAAAGGTTAACGAATAGACAGTTTTGGAAGTTCTGCCAGGAGCTCAGGGCACTTTCTGATGTGTATTCAAAATACGGTACTATCGCAGAAACCGACTGGAAGAGATATGAGAAAGAGTACGCAGAGCGTGTACGATATGTCGGTAGGGAACTTAATAATCTGGCTGCAGAGGCAATAAGTTTTATAATTACCAAGGAATCAAAATTTGGGAGACAGCAAAAGTTGCAACTTCAACAAAAAGTCGTTGCACTTCTATTGAAGTCCATATTCGAAAAACATAACCGTCCGATGGCAGGACTACTTTCCCTCTTCGGTGCCTTTTTGGGAGTCGATGTAAGCTACAAAACAGTTGAAAGATTATACTCTGACAAATTGGTTCAGATGGCATTGCATAACATGTTCGTTCTTACGATAAAACAGAGATGCGGCAGAGTTGTAGAGACGTCCGGCGACGGAACTGGTTACACTTTGACGGTAACAAAACACTACAGGACAGAAATAGACAAGGAGGGTTACAGGAAATTTGTCTACTCTTTCAACCTTATTGACATAAAGACAAAACTTTATATCGCATGGGGTTCTGGAATCAGATCCGAGAAGGAGGCCTTTGAAAATGCGATGAAACACCTCGAAACGATATGCAAAGAGGCAGGGATAATCGTTGGCAGCGTGAGATTGGACAAATATTATAGCTATCAGTCAACCCTGAGATATTTCGATGACAAAACCGTCCTCTACATACTTCCAAAATCAAATACAAAAATAAATGGTCCGCGTAAGTGGCGCAGCATATTCAGAAGAATGATAAATGACCCACTTTTGTATCTCATAGAATACTTCAAAAGGGAAAATTCGGAAAGCGGTTTTTCCGTTGATAAACGAGCATTTGGGTGGAAGGTATGGCAAAAGAAAGACGACAGAATAGACACTGCGATAGGTTGTATTGCGGCGTTACATAACCTTTTCAGAATTGGTTATGGTTGACTTTTGTCCCAAAACCCAGGCATTACATAGATTTAAATATCTAAATAATTACACAACAATACCAGGGAGATGATGTCAGAGACAACTGAATCTGTAGCAAACATGAGTGTGCCCGTGGGTCCACCTGCAAATAAACTGGCAGTACCACACATTTCGATATCCAAAATGACGATACGAAGTAGTATGGAAATACGTGCATTGAGAAGGGACATGCGCCCTCTCGAAGAGTCTTTTAGGAAACGACGCATAGATGACGCACCCCTAAGGGCATTTATAGCAAAAGACAAGGAGTGGCGTGACACCTTATCTGAACTAAATAAAAAAAGATCAAAAAAAAACGGGCTAACGCTAGAAATAAGCAAAGATAGAAGGAACAAAGAGTTACTGGAACTGGCGAGAGCAGTGGGCAATTCTATGATCGACATTGAAAGCCGCATAAAAGGGCTGAGTGAAGAGAGGGAGAGACTTTTGCTTGCGCTTCCAAATCTTGTCGATCCGCTAATGCCAATGGACGAACTAAAAAACATTGCTTTTGTTGGAGTGCCTAAGGTCGACGTCAAACGAATTGCTGATTTTGAAGAGAAATATCCAGAGGTTGCCTACACACAAACCAGACTTACAAAGATGCAGTACGACATAATCAGAGAATATGGCCTAGCTGATGAGGCAAAGGGTGCTGAGCTCGCAGGCGCAAGATTCTATTACAAAATGAATGAGCTCACGCTGCTCAATCTCGCCCTTTCATTACACGCAGTCAAAATGCTGCGTGAAAGGGGATTCCGTCTGATGACCCCACCCTATCTTGTGAAGAGGCAAGTTGAGATGATGGCAACTTCGATGGATGCGTTTGAAGAAGCGATCTACAAAGTCGAAGGTGAGGATCTTTATCTAATACCGACATCCGAACACCCGATAGCGGCATATAATTCAAACACAACGTTCAAGGAAGTGGAGTTGCCATTACGGTTGGGTGGGTTTAGTACTTCTTTCAGGAGAGAAGCAGGCGCCCATGGAAAAGATACGAAGGGCATATACAGGAACCACCATTTTGACAAAGTTGAGCAATACATAATATGCACTCCTGAACAAGTAGAGGATGAGCTTAATCGTGTCATAGGTAACCAGGCATCGTTATTGACAAGTTTGGGCATTCCGTTTAGGGCAATCATACTGCCTACTTGGGATATGGACAAAAAAGCAGTTTTTCATATAGATCTGGAAGGTTGGTTCCCCGGCCAGACAAGATACGGAGAACTTGGAAGCCATGCAAACGTAGGAACGTGGCAAGCTTCAAGGCTAAACATAAAATACACCCCCACTGGTGCGACAGAACCTGTGCTCGTAAGCACAATATATGGGACTCTGGTTCCAGTAGAACGTACACTTGCGTGTGTACTAGAGAACAGCATTGATGAAAATGGAGTCATACATATGCCAAAAGTTTTGTCTGATATTTCTGGGGTAGATACGATAATACCAGTGCAGATACGCAAGAATTAACTCATTGTGAGTTGTTAATTTCAGATTGTGTGAATATGAACACCGATGTAGCGGAATTAAAGGCGAGGGCTCTAATACAGCTAGACTCTGCTCTGACTTCAGGTGGTTGGATTAAGGAAATTTGCAGAGGCTGTACGTCTGCTTTTTATGGGAAAACACACTCAGAACTATGCTCAAAATGCTGCGACACAGCGTTGGGATTTGATGGGCAGAGGGCCGAGAACTTCACCTATCTAAATGAGTTACGAGATAAAATAGCCAGCTTCTTTATCGACAATGGTTATAAAGTAGAAAATCCGCTTCATATATTACATTCTAAAGGACAAGACGTGAAAAATCTAGTAGAAAGCCTATTTACCATAGCAGGAGTTCAAGTTTTTGATAGGATATTATTTGATGAGATGCCAATTGATGAGAGTCAAAAAAAAATATTTATATCACAACCGTCCGTCAGACTCACCTCAGATAAAAGAGGCTCCGAATATGGAGTCTATAGTTCATTTGTTAATGTATGCACCGAATCAATAAACTCGACTCCTGAAGAACTTACTGATGAACTTTCACTTTGGTTGAAGTTGCTCGATAGTTTAGTCAACTTGTCTGAAATAAGGCTGGTTCTCACTGAAGCGGAACCTAGCTGGAATGGCAGGCAGACTCCTATAGTTATGATACGTATTTACTACAAAGGGTTAGAAATAGGTGACGTGGCCTACCATTACAATTTTCCTCAATATAGTAGAGATAATATAGTTCTTACTGATATAGGTTTCGGCCTCGAAAGATTATGCTGCTGCATCAACAAGACAGCTCGCGACTATGACATTATAGGCCCATACTTGGATTCTCTGCGCGGAAATACGCAACTTATTGACAAGATCAGAGTTCTAGTGCTACTTATCGGATCAAATGTGCTACCCTCTGAGCATGCGCAAGGGCTTAAGGTCAGAGGCTTGATAAAAGAGCTCATTACTACTGACTCTTCTTTTAATTGGTTTGAGCTTGTTCCGTATTTCTATGCGTTTTGGAGTGATTTCACAAAACTTGGGCTGTCACCCACTAAAATAAGAGAGACCATCCGAACTGAAATCTACAGGTCCACAAACAGAGAGCTAGCTAAGTATCTTAGGATAAATCTCTCTAACGAGGAAGCTGCAATACCATCATACGAATTCATAGAGAATTGCCTAAGAGGTAAATATAGGAAACACATCATTGCCCAGAAAATCGATAATGCCGTATCAAAAACAATAGGCACAAAGCAAAAGAGCTCGGGCTGAGTGTACGAGGCAACTAATAGCCAATTGGCAAATAGACGAACAGCACAAAGAGTTTAAAAGGTGGCATGAACCTTATTTGTAACTTAAAGACTAGGTGGAACATTGGACTTAGAAATAGAAAGAATATTAAAAAAACCCCAAAACAATATCTCTGAATGTGTTGAACGAAAAGGTCTAGGTCACCCTGATACGTTGTCTGATTGTTTGGGAGAGTTACTTTCAAGAGAATACTCAGGTTATACTCTGGAAAACTTTGGTTACGTTCTGCATCACGACTTCGATAAAGTGAGCATTCTGGGCGGCCGCTCAGAAGTCACTTATCTAAAAGGACGAATAACTAAACCGATAACTGTTCTTTTAAATGGCAGAGCGTCAACATCCTTTTCAGGGGAAGAAATACCTATAGATGCGCTTCTTGAAAAAGCAGCAAAAGAACTTCTTTTTTCACATTTTGTTGACCTGACCGAGGACGACATAAATATAGTAATGAATGTTAACAACGCAAGCAGTCCGGGTGGCATCAAAGCCAAACGAAAAGAGGGGCCAAGGAGCCATTGGTTCAATCCACGTGGGCCAGAGGACCTGCCAGAACTAAAAAAATTGGCTTCTAACGACAGTGTCATAACATGCGGTTTCTATCCATTTACTGTAGCCCAACGGATATGTTTAGAAATTGAAAGGCATTTAAATTCAGTGAGTTATAAGAAAGAAAAACCTTGGTGTGGTAGCGATATAAAATTACAGGTCTACACAAGGGGCAACAAGGTGGAGATTACAATATGCGTACCACAATTAGCCAAATTTATAACTAGTTTAGGTGATTACTGCAGAAATTTAGAAATAACAAAAGTAGACATAATCAATTACGTGCACAACAGTATCGATGATGAATTAGACGTCAACGTTTATCTCAATATGAGAGACAACTTTGACATACCTGAGCTCTATATGACTGCTATAGGTTCGTCCATCGAAAGCGGAGATATTGGTGTGGTTGGTCGTGGGAATAGGTTAAATGGACTCATCACTCCAGATTATCCGATGAGTATAGAGGCACCGTATGGCAAAAATCCAGTATACCATGTTGGAAAATTGTATACGATTATATCCCAAAGAGTGGCTGAAAAAATCTATTCTGCTAACGGCGCATTTACAAAGGTCTATATGATGAGCCAAACCGGTAGGCTGGTCCGAGACCCGTGGAAAGTTATCATCAAAACAAGTGAAAGAAAAGCCGACAGAAATCAATACAAACAAATAGTGGAAGATGAACTTAGTGATGTAAGTAACCTAAGTAAAAGGATAGCGGAAGGCAAAATAGAACTAGTCAAATAAATTTTTGAACAAATGCCATTATACATCAACTATTTATAAGCAGCACATCCAATCTACTACCATGTCACACCTGTTCCTTTCTGGAGGAGGCGGCAGAAAAGATTCCAGGCTTTTAGATAGAGCGTTCGCAAAAAAAGTCAAAAAGGGCAAAAGAATACTCTACATCCCAATCGCTATGCCAGAGAAGCAACACACTTTTGGATCTTGTTTTGAATGGATACGAGGCACGCTCAAGCCATTTGGCATAACCAAGATAGACATGTGGACTGATCTCTCTGGCAGGAATTATAAGGCACTGAAACAATACGATGCAGTCTATATCGGTGGAGGTAACACGTTTTACTTGCTTAAAACAATCAGAGATAGCGGCTTCGATAAACTTCTTTTGAGATATTTAAAAGATGGAGGTGTCTATTATGGCGGCAGCGCAGGCGCCATAATCACCGGAAAGGACATCGGTACGTCCTACGTTGGTGGTGCTTCTGACAAGAATATAGTTGGGCTAAAAAACCTTCGCGGGTTAAACCTTGTAAATGGCTATAGTATAGTTTGTCACTATGCAGAGAAATATGATAAAGGCGCGAAATCTTACATTAAACGATATAGGGCCAATATGCTCTGCCTTCCAGAGGAAACAGGTTTGTATGTCAGTGATGGCAAGATTAAAGTGATGGGTACGAAGAAAGTGGCAGTGTTTACACGTTCTGGCAAAAGGATACTCGGAAAGGGGGCATAGAATCGATGACTGAACTCTTTTCTCTGGTTTTATCGATTCATTCTGACTCTCCCACAAGGGCAATAGTCGTTGGTATCCCACAACAGAGGGTATATCAGTACTATCAGATTTCGCAGAGAGCCCAGAAATGTGCTAAACTTCGTGAGAGAAACTTTCGGGGAGTTTGGAGCGGTGCTCGCATATCGAAACGGGACGCTGCAGACGCTGGAATGAACGACATTAACGATAATGAGATTCCTTTTTCGGAGCCACTCGGAACCTGTGCAATCCACAAGACATCCCTAATCCTATACGAGGGGTCGCAGGTCTGCAAGACCTGCCTTGCAAAGAGGTACGGGATACGACTGTAACCCCAGTACAAGGAGGTTCCGGTGACGGTTACAGAAAAACCTCCGGAGCGCAGAGAAGTGCCTGCTCCGGAACCGGTAATCGAACGGCCGAGGGAGGAGGAGAAACCGGTCAAGCTCTCGCTCACAACGAAGCTCAGGAGCGTATTTGTCAGTACGGTGTCGCTCAACGACAGGGAAATCGAGGACTTCCTGGAAGGCATCAATCTCTCGATGCTCGAGTCCGATGTATCCTATGAAGCCACGGAAGCGTTCATCAGCGATTTGCGTGAGAAGCTTCGCAATAATAAAATCAATGCAAAGGACATCCAACACGCACTGGTGGAGCAGGTCCGCGCTGCACTATTCGATATTCTTGCAAAGAGCGGTCAAGGAGTGGACATTTACAGATTCATCAACGAAAGAACAGCAGCGAAGACCCTTCCTATAAAGATACTTTTCCTAGGCCCCAACGTCACAGGAAAGACGACCACGATGGCGAAGATAGCGCACCATCTCAAGAAGAACGGCATCAGCAGCGTACTGTCAGCGAGCGACACATTCAGGGCAGCCGCCATAGAGCAAACGGAGCACCATGCGAACAAGGTTGGCGTGCCCGTAATAAAGAGCAGATACGGAGCCGACCCGGCGAGCATAGCGTTCGACGCGATAGCATACGCGAAGGCGCACCAGATTGCGGCGGTGCTCATCGACACCGCCGGCAGGCAGGAGACAAACAACAACCTGATAGACCACAACGAGATATACGACACATACGAGGTAGGTATAGG
>CAZYMW010000011.1:0-12307 GCA_964648605.1 Candidatus Woesearchaeota archaeon
CTTTTAAAAGCTTTTCGATTACCTTATCATTAAGGTAATATCTAAGTATCTCTGAAGGTTTCATAACCTACTAACTTCTGTCTCCGTGTTCATAAATACACCCACCCTATACTATCGATGACATTTCTGATTCAAAACTCTTGTCATATGGACTGAATAGAAATATATGCGGCAGCATAGTTCTTTTTGTGGAGTTTGAGGTAAGAAACTAAAAGAAAATATAACCAGATAGAATAATCACCCGGCGATATCAAAGTATTTGACATGCGTGCTATCGGCTTGCTTTGTGGTTTAGCTCTTTATAGTATTAGTAAGCAGAGGTGTAAGGTTCCTGCCCTTCCCCTAACAGCCTTTCAAGTTCTTTAAGTAGTGTTTCATCCACCTTTTCTGGCAAAGCAATCCTTGGCTCTATTATCATATCCCCTCTGCTTCTGCCGTCTATAAACAACCCGCGGTTCCTCAGTACTATTGGTTTAAGATCTCTACTGACAACGACGCGCTCCTTTCCTTCGGGAGTGCTTACTTCTATTTTCTTTTCGGATAATACGTCGAACAAGTTGACATGAAGAACAGTTTTTATATTATGTCCTTCTACAGCGAACTTTTCATCGCTCTCTATATGGAAAACCACGTATAGGTCTGCTCTACGTCCACGCTTATCAACTTCTCCTCTGCCTTTTAGAATTATATAATCACCGTCGGAAATATTCTTTTTCAGTGGAATGGTCAATACCTCCGATTTATATATAACTCCTTTTCCTTTGCACTCGCTGCAGGTTTTTATAGGGATGTATCCTTTTCCTCCGCACACACGGCATTGCGTCATCATAACGAAAGTGGAAAAGAACTGTTTTGTCGTGCGTTTAACCTGTCCTGTGCCCTTGCATTCGCTGCAAGTTCTTTTTTCCTCAGCTCCTGTACCGTTGCATTTGGGGCATGTTACATTATGCTGAACCGTCAGCGATTTCTCGCTTTTTTGGAAAAGCTCGGATACTGTTACTTTAACATCTATCCTTGCAGTCGTGTTGTGCATCCCAAAGCCGAAGTTTTCAAATATGTCCTCGAAATCTCCGAAATTGAAATTGAATATATCGCTGAAATCTTTAAACCCTTCCGTTTCTGCTTCTGTGCTACTTTCAGCGCCTTTGTTCATCAGAATGCGATAAGCTTCATTTATTTCTTTGAATTTCTCCTCGGCTTCTTTGCTGCCTTTATTTAGATCGGGGTGGTATTTTTTGGCCAGTATCTTGAAAGCTCTTTTTATCTCGTCCTCGGTCGCTCCTGGCTTTATATTCAATACTTTATATGGGTCTTTTTCCATCGGTACTTTCTCTGCGTCGTTTATTTAGAGTTCTTTGTTATCCAGCAGGATAAATTCTATATTTGGATGCTTTCATAACCTATTGTGTTATCTATGGTTTAAATCCGTTGCCCGCTTTTTAAGCCGTTGTGAACGGATAGATGTTGCTAAAATATTTATCCGGGTGCACTTTGATCGTCTGTTTTATCGGAGTCGCCGCCATCGTGTCCCTGCGTATCGGTAGGCTTGTATAATTGCGTGCCTATCTTCTCCATCAAAGTATCCATCTTTTTACGATCTTCCCTAAGTTTCGAAATGTCATCCTTGCTTATATCATCCATTATCTCTTTTATAAGGTTCTCCGCCTCCTTTTTGTCGTCATCGTTTATTTTGTCTTTCGCTTCTGAAATCGTTTTCTCTAGTGCGAATGTTAGTGCTGAAGATTCGTTCTTGAATTCTATATCTTCTTTCTTTTTTCTGTCTTCATCCTCATATTTCTTAGCGTCCTTGACAAGCTCGTCTATTTTTTCCTTTGACAGTTTGTTCGGAGCCGTTATTGTTATTTTCTGCGACTTGTTCGTAGCTTTGTCTGTAGCCGTAACGCTGAGTATACCGTTCGAATCTATATCGAACGCAACTTCTATCTGCGGGATCCCCCTCGGCGCTGCGGGTATCCCCTCGAGATTGAACATGCCCAAGCTTATGTTGTCTTTAGCGAGCGGTCTTTCCCCCTGCAGAACGTGCACGGTAACAGTTGTCTGATAATCATCAGCTGTAGAAAACACCTTGCTCGTCTTTATTGGGATCGTCGTATTCCTATCTATCAGAGGCGTTGCGACGCCGCCCAGAGTTTCTATGCTTAATGTCAAAGGAGTTACATCCAGAAGGACTATGTCTTTTATGTCTCCGGCAAGCACTGCGCCTTGTATAGCTGCGCCGAGTGCAACGGCTTCCATAGGATCGACGCCTTTTTCTATCTTGTCCCCGAATATATCTACGAGAAATTTCTGTACAGAAGGCATTCTAGTCGGTCCTCCCACCAATATTATCTTCACCACATCATCCTTGGATAACTTTGCGTCCCTGAGAACGTTTTCTATGGGTTCTCTCGACCTCTCGATTATTGGACGAATAAGATTCTCGAGTGCAGCCCGTGTTATAGCCATCTCCAGGTTTTTTGGAACGTTGTTCTTGATTATTATATACGGAAGATTTATATCCGTCTCTAATACGGTAGAAAGCTCTATCTTGGCTTTCTCAGCAGCGTCCCTTATACGTTGGTATGCTGTTTTGTCTTCCTTTAAATCGATATTTTCTTTGGATTTGAAATCTTTTATTATATAATCTATCAAAGCTTGGTCCATATCGACTCCCCCAAGCTGGACGTCTCCAGATGTAGCTAGGACTTCGAAGGTTCCGTTGCTTATCTCCATTAAAGTTACATCCAACGTGCCTCCTCCCAGATCATAAACGATTACTTTCATTTCGTTCGACTTATCGAGCCCGTAAGCCATGGCAGCGGCTGTTGGTTCGTTTATTATCCTGACGACGTCCAATCCAGCTATCTGGCCCGCGTCTTTCGTAGCCTGTCGTTGGTTGTCATTGAAATAAGCAGGGACTGTTATCACTGCCTTCGAGACTTTTGACCCGAGGAACGCTTCTGCATCCCGCTTTATCTTCTGCAGTATGAACGAGGATATCTGCTGGGGGGTATAAGTTTTATTGTTTATTTTGTACACGTAATCGCTTCCCATTTTTCTTTTGGCAGCGAATATAGTGTTCTCTGGATTCGATATTGCCTGCCTTCTTGCCGGCTCGCCTACCAGAACTTCTCCGGTCTTAGTGAAAGCCACAACTGAGGGGAACATCTTTCCTGCTACAGTCGCGCCTTCTGCGCTTGGTATTATTACAGGCTTACCTCCCATAACCACTGCAGCCTGAGAGTTAGATGTGCCCAAATCTATAGCTATTATTTTTTCGCCTGCCATAAAATTTCCGATATCACCTCATACTCCTATTTTTACTTTTGGATATCTTATTATCCTGTCATTTAACTTATACCCTGTCTGTATCTCCTCGATTATTTTACCAGTTTTATCTTTTAAACCTTCAGTAGCTACGACTTCTGCTATATCTGGGGAATAATCCTGCCCAACGGTGTTCATCTTCGTTAAACCGTAGGAGCTAAGCACGCTGTAAAGCGCTTTCATAAGAGATTCGATGTCCTTGTCGTTGTTGGTTTTCATTACGCTCTCAAAATCATCCAGTACTTTTATCATATCGAATATTATCTTTTCCTTGATCAGTTTCCCCGCTTCTATAAACTGCTTATCCAGCGATTTTTTATAGTTATCGAATTCTGCAAGAAGATAAAGGTATTTCTCCCTGTAATCATCTGCGGCGGGTTTCTCTTCCGAACCGTCTGGCTGAGCGTTCTCAGCGATATTAGCTCGGTCAGGATTAGAATCTTCTTCCATAAAAATATATTCTTACTTCACTTCTTTATAAGTTTTCTTTGGTGCGTGTTTATGCTTATAAACAAGCAGAGATGATATTATGAAAATTGCAAATATAGATATCTGACCGACCGTGCACAGCAGGCAGATTGCACCAATGACAAATAATTCCAGATAAATAAGATATACGGCGATGGCTACGCCGAATAATCCGAGTATAAATATAACACGAAGAAACGCGATGTTCCACTTTACGCGCTGCGGTTTAAGTGTGATCACTGAAGACAGCACCAACACCACAACAAAGAATGCGAGTCCAAGATAATAGTTGTCTATTCCTAAGAAGAGACTCGAGTACTGGCTTGTAACGACTTTCGCACAGTTTATCACTGTTTTAGATAACGTGCATGCACTTTGAGGGATTATATTCGCTGTAAAAGACAAAGATAGATAAACCATTGCAAAAATACCCGCTATGGAGAATGCTATCAATAAACGGTTAGAATTACGGGCGAACTTATTCTCCATAAATCATAACTCAAAGTTTCTTGTTTATAGAAGAAAGAAGTATTTTTATCGCAGTTTCTATCTCGGATATATTCTTGGCTCCTGTGCACACTATCTTACCGGTGCCGAAAAGCAAGAAAGTTATCTTGGAATTCCTCAATTTATACACCAGTCCTGGAAACTGCTCTGGATTGTATTCCGTTTCCTCTATGCCGTAAGCGATCTTGTTGAGATCAAGAGACCTGTTCAAGTTTCCACTTGCGACTATGTTTTGGATGTCCACTTTCCACGGACTCCTTACATTGACGCCTATTTTTCTGAGTTCTTTCAAAAGCTTTGACATCGCATTCATTATATCTTCCTTGGAACGACCGCCTGTACAGACGAGCTTCCCACTGCCGAATATAAGGAAAGTGACGTGCATATCGGGAAGCCTGAAAACGAGCCCCGGGAACTGCTCTGGATTGTACTGCGCGTTTGGTAATTTGCTTAACTTTTTCAGTGGAATCTGCGTTTTCAAGGAGATGCTCGCCACTATATTTTCGACTTTATAAAGCTTTGCCATTATTAATCTATTCTCCTTCTTCTTTAAATAGGGATTAAAAGAAGGGATACTATATATATGTATTTGTTATTTGAAGACGGAAACGACTATGTTATCTTTCCCGACCGGTAGATTTTCTATCTTAAGTAGACTGCCTTCCTTCTCCATCGTTGCGTTCGTCTTTTCCTTTGCGTATTTCATCACAGCGTTTGTCAGCGTAGAGTCCGTTTCTCCGTTTATACTGAGAACAACCCGTATAACAGCGCTCCTGTCCATTTCGAACTCTTTCCTTACGGCTTGCACGGCTCTGACTACCTCTCTTTTTATCCAAAGCACTCTAACTTCCTCGTTAAACGATCTGTCCAATACGATTTTTCTGCCTTGGCCGTCAAATGCACTGAGATCTGGGATTTTTGTCGTAAGTTTTATGTCGTCATCGCCTAATTCGTAAGTTTTTGAGTCGACGAGAACGCTTAGCTTTTTGCCTAGATGCCTTATAACGGTTCCCTTCGTCAATTCTATGAACTTAGCGGTTATTCCAGTGATCTGTTCCTGCGAATATCTCTTTTTAAGAGAATCAAAATTCAATGAGACATCAAAAACGGCATCACCAAGCTCGTAGCTTATGTGCAATCCATTCACCATGGTTTTCAATATCTCTTCGAGTATCTGGTCCCCCGACATTCCTGGCAGATAGACCGTGCTGAGCGGTCTTTTTAGAGGGGTTTTTATGTTTTCGCGTGCGGCGAGCACATCCTGTACTATCGATAGCGTCAGCTCCATTCTTCTTTCTAGTGCGGGATCTATCAAAGATTCCTCTACAGCGGGGAAAGAGGAAAGGAGAACGCTTTCTTTCACACCAAGAGCTCTATAGGTGTATTCCGATATATAGGGCATAAAAATAGACATCAGCGACGACGCTTCTTTTAGAACAAGAGCGAATATGTAGAAAGCTGCTGCGTCGTCTTCATCGAACATTCTCGGCTTTGCAAGTTTCATATATGTCCTGCTGAAGTCGTCTACTATAAAGGATACAAGAGCGTTCACAGCGTGATCCGTTCTAAAACCATTCATTTCTTCATCGACTGCTTTTTTGATGCTGTTCCATCTCGATAGAATCCACTTGTCCTCCATCCTAAAACGCTTATCCGCTCTTTTGGTCATCGGACTCTTATTCACAGACGAGTACAAGTTTTTGAGGTTATACACGATGTTTATAATCTTTTGGGCATCGGACAGGTCGTTCATGGAGAACACTACCACATCCTCTAGGCTGTGTTTGAACAGTGCTAGCCTGAGTGCATCACGCCCGTATCCTCCTTTGAGAAGTTCAGACAGCGATTTGTAGTTCCTTTCGCTCTTAGAAAACTTTTTTCTGTCCTCACCGAGTACGAATCTGTGCATAACGGCATTTCTAAACGCAAGCTTTGAAGTCGCTATATAGCCCATTACAAGCGACGAATAGAACCAGCCTCTTACCTGATCGTTCCCTTCGCATATGAAGTCTGCCGGGAACCATTTGTCGAAATCCTTCTTTTTATTTGGGTATCCAAGGTCGGCGAATGCCGCAGATCCAGAATCTAGCCATACATCGGCGACATCGCTCACCCTGCTTAGCTGTTTCTTACACGTATGACACTTTATCTTGATGCTATCTAAGTTGTCTTTGTGCAGGTTCCTCACGGACTTCTTGCCGCTTAGAGAAAGAAGCTCTTTTTTGCTTCCGATAACCACCCTTTCATTGCATTCAGAGCACTCCCAGATTGGAAGCGGTGTATTCCAATAGCGTTGCCTTGATATTACCCAATCCTGAGCGTTAGACAGCCATGTCTCGAAAATTCCCATCGATAAAGGCGGCGTCCATTTTATATCTTTTGAGAGTGCTATAAGCTCATCTTTTATTTTTCTCACGTTCATGAACCACTGATTGCTCGCTCTTTGAATGAGAGGGGTTTTGCATCTCCAACAGTGCGGGTATGGGTGAAGTATCTTTTCTACAGCAAGTATAGCGCCGGCATCCTGCAGAAACTTTATTATGCTGTCGTTAGCTTTCAACACGTTCTCTCCTTCGAGCCAGCCGGCTTTATAAGTAAAATTGCCTTCCTCATCCACAGGTGACAATATGGGTAAATCATTGTCTAGTCCGATCTTATAATCTGATTCGCCGTGCCCGGGTGCAGAGTGCACTAACCCTGTGCCGGAGTCGGCTTCTACGAAAGGGACCCCTTCCTCCGATACAAAATCGGAGCCGTCGACCACCTTTCCTATCTTAGTGGCATTTTCACGTAGCTGTGGTATATCTGGAAATAGAGGGTTATACCTAAGACCAATAAGTTCAGCTCCGGTGAATTCCCTTTTGATGGAGTAAGTTATTCTGAGTTTATCAAGAACACCGACTCTATCCTTGGCGATTATCACTGTCTTACCATCGAGTTCTACTTCGACATACGTGAATCTGCTGTTTACAGCTATAGCAGCATTCGATGGCAGCGTCCAAGGCGTTGTCGTCCATACCAACAAATACCTCCCATCATCGGCTTTAAACAGCACATATACGGATGGATCTTCTTTTTCGTAGTATTTATCGTGAACTTCATAATTTGACATTGGGGTGCCGCAGCGCACGCAGAACCACGTAGTCTTGAACCCCCTGTAAAGAAGGCCGAGCGTTTCCGCGCTCTTTAAAGCAGCCCATACGGATTCTATGTATCTATCCTCATACGTTTTGTACGGCTTGTTATTATACCATAGAACGCCGTAATCCAGCATTATTGCAGTGTTGAGCTTTATGTACTCATCGGCGAATTTTTTGCACTCATTTATAAATTTACCTTCGCCAAATTCTTTGATCTCTTTTTTATCTTTAATTCCAAGTTTCTTCTCCACTGCGACTTCTATCGGCAATCCTTGGGTATCCCACCCGGGCTGCATTCTCACATCGAATCCTTTTGCCTGCTTGTAACGTATTATTGCATCCTTCATAAATATGCCGAGCATGGTACCTGGATGCACTTCGTTCGTTACAAAAGGAGGCCCGTCAAGAAAATAGAATTTTGGCTTCCCTTCCCCTTCTTTTTTTATTTTATCGAATATCCTTCTTCTTTTCCACTCCGAATTTATCGTTCTTTCTTCGTTTACACCGTTATAAAAGTCGACCATAACCAATAAGCGTTATAAGATAATTTAACCCTTTCTACTGATATTATTAAACGAATAAATCTGTGAATAAACACAGGATAGATGCGTCAGAGAAACCATAGTCAAGCTATGTCGAATCTCTATTATAGAGCGTTAACTTATCCTAACACCGAAGACACGTTAAACGTTGCATTTTGCGGAAGTCTTGTCATATCGGCAAGCGATGGAGCACTTTCAAGAGTTGAGCTTACCACCATATCAAATGTTTCACTCGAATTGCTAAAGCTCCCGTTAAAGAATAATGGCAGCCCGAGCGTTTGTGAGAAACATAGATACGCCTGACCGTGCCCTTTGCTGGATGGTGCAGTAGAGTTAGAACTTAGAGTCGCACGTACTAAACTACACGAACTACCATCGTAGGGCTTATTGCCTAGAAAGACGATCGTATCGTTCTTCTGATTCGCGCTTAACGACCCAAACGTGCTCGTATAGCTGTTATTTGTAGTCAGCGCTGACAAGGAACCGTTTATAGGATGTTTTGTATAGGAGCAAAGACTCACTCCGGGAGTTATGCTTCCTCCATGGGAGAGGAAAGAGTAGAACGGAAAGTTGGTGCAGGTCACAGAACCACTGCTGTTTGTGAATATGAGCAAGTAAACCGTACCGCTAATCGAAGATAGGTTACTTGAAGTGATGCCATTATTTAAAGTGATGCCTGTGCCGTTTAATCCGGACGAAACCATTCCTAATATGCTGTATAATTTACTTAATGGCATCGATACGTAGACTCTCGATAAATTTCCGTATTTAGATAATGACATATTCGCACTCATATTATACAGCACCGAGCTATGGTTTATTGTCACTGCGGAGTTTATGCTTGCCAAGTAAAGCAACGTAAAATCAGGAGCTGTTTTGTATATCGCAGAGGCTGTCTGAAAGGCCTGCTGCCCCGTCTTATCGTTTGCGAAACTTGTGATAGCAGAAGTAGTTGTAGGCTTATGGCTTATCATGTTGGTTATGAACGCTGGTTTGTATACATAGATAATCGCAGCGAGTGCGATGATTACGATTATAATAATGAATATTCCTGGTTTTCTGCTGCCAGTCCTTTGTGGAGTCGGAGGAACACTAACCGGATTGATTTGCTGCGGCGGCATAGGATTTGTGGGTATATTCTGTATCGGCTCCATGTCAATTTAACATGGCCAAGGTATATAAATGTACGTGGATGCAACAAAAGCCACTAGTCGTGTGCGAGCCAAAACTTCCCTTTGTCGATCACCGTGCTATAGGTCTTGCTGAGCTCGCTTTTTGCGTATTCATTTTTAGGTGCTCCTATCCCGAACTCTTTTGATTGTAGTATCACAGTTTTACCATCGAGTGTGAGCGAAGATAACGTTTTTATCAACGGTCCTGCGTTTTCAAGAGCAGTCTTTATTATTACTTTGTTTTCTTTGGCTGCTTTAATCTCATCTAACACTCTCGCAGTCTCTGCGTTTTCATAGGCTTCTTTGTAATGTTTTGCCTCAAGGAAAAATCTTTTGGCGGTAGTGTAGACCTCGTCCGTCCCAACGCCCCACATCTCGGATACATCTTTGAGCTGTTTGTATAGTGTTTCGATGTATCTCAAAGCAGGTTTGTAGGCCATATAACTTAGTCTGACTACACCATCCTGTATGCGTTCTGTTTTTGTTATCTTTATAAGTCCGACTTCTCCTGTCCTGTTGGTGTGGAGTCCGCCACACGCTTCAACATCGTAGTCATCTATACTTACTATCCTGATCTCGGCGTCCGGAACCACCCCTCCTTGGTATATTTCCATACCGTATTTTTTTTCGGCTTCCGTCCTGTTCATTTTCCACGTTTTTATAGGCAGGTCCTCGGCTACAACTTCGTTCGCCATAGATTCTATATCGTTAACCTGAGAATCGGTAAGCTTGTCAAAGTAGGTTATATCAAGATGCGCTTTGTCTACGTCCTTTTCGGCACCATTCTGATAAACGAACTTACCGAGTATTCTTCTCGCGGCTTGGTTTATTATGTGCGTCGCAGTGTGGTGTTTTCTCAACAATTCCCTTCTTTCAGAGTCTACTTCGAGCAGAACGCTTTCATTGACCGCCTTTTTGATCGGTTTATCCAGAGTATGGATTATAACACCATCCACTATTCTTACGTCTACGACCTTGCTCTCGTCCATAAACCCGCCATCTGGCTTTTGTCCACCCATCTCTGGGTAGAATATCGTTTTATCGAGTACGATTAGATTGCTGCCAAGCTTCTTTATAATCTTAGCTTTTACATCGATAAGATGCTCTTTATAAAACAATTTTTCGGTCGGTTTTAACCCTGCAGTGTCATATAAACGATAGGCTTTTTTGCTCTCTTTTCGTCTGTTGATATTTGTGTATATCCTCTCTGGAAGATTTATTTTCTTCCCTTCCATCGATGCTATATATCTTATATCGTCCTCGGTTATCCCTTTTGATTCGTACAGCTCGGTCAGCTTCTCCCTGCTTATGTTATCTTTGTTTATGAGTTCGAGTATCGTCTTTGTATTCCTGTTTTTGAACTCTATGTATCTCTCTTTTTCCTTGTTTATTATGTCTGATATATCAAAATCATTCAACTCGCTGAACCACCCACCGAACTCTTTTTTGTGCTCTTTTATAACGTCGTTCAGATCGAGATCCCACCTTTTTGATTCTATGAAGTTCAAACACCTCCTAAGTATGTTTCTGAGGTTATACCCTCCCCCTACGTTGCTCGGTAGAACACCGTCGTGCATGCTGACTAGCAGTGTCCTGGTGTGATCAGCTATCGTGTAGACTGCTTGCATGTCTGTAAGGATCTTGGTCAGTTCTTTCTCATCGAAGCCGCTTTTCTTAGACAGCATCCGCACTGCTTCATCAAAAGGAGTCTTTTCGTAGTCTATCCTCCCTGCGAATTTGTATATTTTCTTTAAAACTTCATCGCTGTAGTCGATTCCCACTTTTTTCTTTATAAAATTTATGACTCCTGGGAATGTTGCTTCGTACACAGAAGGTGTACCCATGCTTACCCACGCCCATCGTTCCAAACCAGCACCCATATCGATCGTTTTTGTGTCCATATCTTCAAGTCCGTTCTGAGTTATGGTGTAGCGCATATAGACTTGATTTCCCAGTTCGAGTCCTCCAGCGAAAAATTCGAGGCAGCTGCCGGCATAACCTGCTCCTGCCCACGAGTCTTCCACAAAGGTTAATTTCTTTACGTCTATCCTCATGCCGTCTACAAGCCAGCGGTATATGTACTTTATAGCTTCGGCGTCGAAATACGTCTTCTTTTCTTTAGAGTTGAATGCTGCTTCCTCCGCCATTATAAAGCTAGTAAGATGCCTTCCTGTGAGCCCTACGTTGTTTACATCATTGAATCTTAAACATATCTGTGGTATCACGAGGGGATTTGCAGGTGGTTTTGCCACACCGTTTATAACATAAGGTGCGAAATCATCTATAGCTGCCTCGACAAAGTATATATCATCCCTCCATCTAGCAACAACCGGATATCTTTTGATCTCCTTGTGCCCGAACTCTTTGAACATGGAAGCGAACCTTTCCCATAGTTTTTTATAAGGCAGCCTCAGGGGAGTGATCCTATCGTCTAAGAATGTATAGTCCCCGATACAATCGATGTCTCCGCACGTATCCCTGTCTATAACGCTCCAGAAATTCTTTCCACACACTTTGCATGTATGTCTAGAAAACCCGAGTTCTTTGAGCGATTTTGCGGGTATCAATGACTTCGGGTCTTTATTTATCTTTTTGCGTATTATTCTTTCTACTTCGGCCTTTTCCATAATTCATTATCGATGGTCCTGGAAGTGCAGATTTTCTGGCACTCCATCACTTTCCATTTTTCTCGTTTCTTCGAACTGCTTTTTAACTGCGACCACTGCTCCTTCGTAGGGTAGATTCTATATTTGAATGCTATCATTATAGTCTATTAATTAATCTTTTATTTAAATCAATGCCTGCTTTCGGAAGCGGTGTATTATACATAAAACACTTATTTATGCACTATCATAGATTATTCTGTGGCCGCAGTAGTTTAACTAGGCAGAATATTGGGCTGTGGTCCCATCGATCCGAGTTCAAATCTCGGCTGCGGCCCTGATTCTTTGCGAACATTTATGAACCTGTATATTTTTAATGCTTCTGTAATCCTAGCATCATTCTTGCATTGGAAAGCATAGAATGGTCGTTGTTGAAGAAAGTGTATGACGAATTCGGTTTTAATGAAGCTATCTTTTCCGCAAGCTGTGAAAGCTCCTTCTTTGAATAATCATAAATATACCACGAACCCCTGCCGTGTATCCTTAAG
>CAZYMW010000012.1:0-12298 GCA_964648605.1 Candidatus Woesearchaeota archaeon
CTTTCTCTGTCTGCCGTCGATACATCGTATTCGTGGGTGTGGTGCAGCACTATAGGGGGGCATATCTCGCTGCAAAGCCCGCAGAATATGCATTTGTTGAAATCTATGGCGGGTGCCTCATCCCTGGCGTTCACTTTAATGTGAAGATTCAGTTTCTGCATGCGGATCGCATCGGCAGGGCATATTTTGAAGCAGAGTTCGCACCCTATACAATTGTCAAGATCAAGACTCAGTACGCCTCTGCTTCTTTTCTGTATAGGCATCTTCTCCTCGGGATACCTTACAGTCACCGGCTTTTTTGTTACATTGACTAATCCGTAGCCCACTGCTTTTAGCGTTTCTTTGACACTCATATGAACAACACCACGCCAGCGACCAAAAGATTTACCATAGAAAGTGGTAGCATCCAATTCCATCCAAACTTCACGAGCTGGTCTATCCTAAACCTTGGATAGACCCATCTTGGCGTCAAAAGCAGCATCAGCACGATGATGGTCTTTATCCAGAACCATGCAAAAGCAGGTAGAAATGGTCCGTTCCATCCTCCTAAGAAGAGATACACGACGAGCATCGACAGCATAAATATTTTGATGTAATCCGATAAAAGAAGCAATCCGTAACGCAGTCCGCTGTACTCCACTTTCCAGCCGGCCAAAAGCTCCTGTGTTGCTTCTGGTAGATCGAATGGGTCGCGTTCGACGACTGCGAAACCAGCGATGATGAACATTATAAAAGTAAGCGGTAGATAAGCAATGTACCACAGAGTTCTTTGACCTGCGACTATGGAAGCTATATCGTAGCTGCCTGATAAGATGGCTACGCTCACCAACGCAACGATAAGTGTGAGCTCATAAGTGGCTATCTGGGTGGCGCCTCTAAAACCACCTATTATAGCGTACTTGTTGTTCTCGCTCCATCCTGCTAGTAGTATCAGCAATGGAGAAACTGCCATCAATATATAAATAAACAGCAGATTGTAAGGGATGTTCAATATAGAGAGACCTGGCGCCCCCCAGGGTATTATGACGACCATAAGAAAAGAGGCAGCCGTCAACGCAAGCGGTACGAATGTATACGAAAGAGAGTCTACATTCGTCGTTATAACCCTTTTGCCAAGCATTTTTATCAGATCTGCGACGTTCTGTATCAGGCCGAAAGGTCCGACATATGTAGGACCCCATCTTGACTGGATTCTTGCACTGTACTTTCTGTCCGCCCAGCCTATGATTATCGGTATAAGAGCCACTAGTATAAGCGGCACAAGCAGCAGTATTATCAGTGTAGCGACAAGATTCAGCGGCGCAGAGAAAAACCTCGACACTACTCCGTAAACATACGAAAACATTATCTATCGACCTCTCCCATCACAGGGTCAAGACTCGCCACTACGGCGACGATATCTGCTATCCTGCTCCCTTTCAGAATGCTCTCCAGCATTTTTAGCGAGAAGAAGGTCGGGCTCCTTATCTTTAGGCGGTATGGCATCAGCCCCCCGTTCGTAACCATATACATCGCCATTTCCCCTTTTGATATTTCCTGCCTGACAAATGTGTGTTTCTCCGGTATTTTCAGGAGCCAGGCAACTGGGATTTTGTAAGGGCCGCTTGGGATCTTTTTCACTGCCTGCCTGATTATCTTTATGGATTCTAGGATCTCCCTTACTCTGATCAGGAACCTGGCGTAAACATCCCCCTCTTCCTCTGTAGGGATGTCGAATTCCATCTCTTCGTATGCAAGGTAAGGATCGTCTCTTCTCAAGTCTCTTTTGATGCCGGCTGCCCTCATGTTAGGACCTGTTATTCCATTCTCTATGACCATCTGCCTGTCAATCACTCCTATTCCTTTGCTCCTCATAAGGAATATGCTGTTCTTGGTAAAAAGGGCTTTGTAATCTTTGTTTATCTTATTTTCTATATCATCAAGAACAGGAGATAAAGCCTGGTCGAAATTCTCCGGGAGATCATAGAAAGTACCTCCATTGCATATGTACATCGGTGCAAGCCTGCCACCGCTCACAGATTCCACTATCGTCATGAGTTCTTCGCGCTCTCTAAGCGCCCAAATGAACCCTGTATAGTTTCCGATGTCCATCCCGAAAGAACCAATGAAAATAAGATGGCTCATTATCCTCTGTATCTCGGCCATGATAGTCCTTATGTAAACTGCTCTTGGTGGTATAGTTATGCCGGCTGCTTTCTCAACGACCGAGCCGAAAAGTATCTCCATCTGCAGCGCAGAAACGTAGTCGAGTTTGTCGACTATGGGATAATAGTTGGAGAAGTAGCGCATCTCAGCCAATTTTTCTTTTCCTCTGTGTAGGAAACCTATGTCAACTTTAATGTCCTTTATCGTATCACCTTCCAGATCGGCTATGAGTTTCAAAACACCGTGCGTAGCGGGATGCACAGGACCTATATTCAGTACAACCCCTTTTCTTGTTTCCATATCAGAATTTCAGATCCAGACCCGTCCAGTTCCTTACATCGTCTGTCACAGTAAAATCTTTTCTCAGCGGGTGCCCGGGCCAGTCTTCTGGCAGTAAAATCCTCCTTAGGTCTGGGTGTCCGTCGAAACCTATGCCAAAAAGATCGTACGCTTCCCTCTCTTCCCATTCTGCCGATGGGAAGACTTCCGATACACTGTCGATCTTATAATCATCCTGCGTCACGTTAACGCGCAAAACGAGCGTGCTTTTGTTCTTGTAGTTCGAGAACAAGTAATTCATCTCAAACGTCGGGTTTCTATCAACAACGGTGAGCATGAATACTATATCGTGTGCAGTCTTTATAGTCTGCGCAGCCCTTTTTATCAGCTTTTTATCGGAAAGAACTACCGCATCGTTTATACCATCGTCTGAAACGACGCTTATCTTGTCTTTTAGTTCGCCTTTAAGCTTTTCGATTACCTCACTTGGCATATCTCTCTATTTTATTCTTTTTTATCAGTTCTCTAAGCACCTTTACCGCATCCTGGAACTCTTCCGGGCGTGGTGGGCATCCAGGTATGTAGACATCGACAGGCATAATCCTGTCTATGCCTGCTACGGTGTTGTAGCTATCGTGGTAAAGCCCCCCGCTTATGTTGCACGCCCCGACAGCGATGACATATTTTGGGGATGGCATCTGTTCATATATATTCAACAATCTTCTTGCCATTTTCTTGGTTATCGTTCCACTGACGAGTATAAGATCCGACTGCCTTGGAGAATCCCCTACGAAAAGCACGCCCATTCTGTCTGCATCGACTTTCGTAGCACCAAATACCATCATCTCTATAGCACAGCATGATGTACCGAATGTTACAGGCCAAAGAGACCAACCTCTCCCCCAATTTAGCACGGTCTCTATGAACTTCTCTGCTTTCATGAAAATCACGCTTCCTAACCCCGGATAAGAAAATTCATCGGCGGCGTTCTTTTCATCGTCCTGAACGTTCATTGCATTCCCTCCATAAGGCTTCTTTGAGTGCGGAATATGTATTTTATAAAAAAGAAGAGATATATGAAGGCTGCTGCAACACCTATGAAAACGTAAGGACCGGCTGTTTTCACGGCGCCAGCCCAAAGAAACAACGGAACGAACATGGCTTCGAAAACTACGAACAGCATCGCGTAAAAGTAATACTGGAAGCCTAGCGTCCTGGCTATGGTCACAGGTCTCTCTGCACTTTCGACAGGCGCCTTACCCATCCCTGTAGGTCTTACCTTTGGACTGATAAGATCCTCGATTACAAGACCGAACACGAATGCAAGTACCCCTCCTGCTAGAAGGAATGCCAGGAGCAAAAAGACGTTTATTTCCATAGTGCACTCTCACATAAACGATAACAACATGATAAGATTTAAACGTTAGTCTGCATCGGGCATCCCAAAGCTGTAAGAAATGGTTAAATGTCTAAGCGTGCATAATTCTAATATGCAGGGGAATGTATCACTATTACTGCTGTTTGTTTTAGTCGCACTGCTCTTTTCTATCGGAAATGCGCATGCATCCTCTGTAACAGCGTCTTTCAATACCATAAACTCGACGGTCGGTATAAACCAGGATGTTTTCTTCAATTTATCTGGTTATTTCCCACAAAATGTGTCCTACACGATATACTTAGGGAGCAAGGCGGTATTATCGGGATCGATACCCGCAAACAACGTGCAGTCCTATATGCTTAAGTACAATGTAACCAACACGGAATATGGCGGTTATCCTTCAAAAATAACCTTTTCTGCTTTAACGACCCCTCTTATATCAAATACAGAAGTGACCATACTGCCAGCTCCGGGTTTTGGATTCCTGCCCAACCTCAATTATGCTTATGCTTTCAACAGATCTGAAACAATAAACAATATAACGAACAAGGTTCTTGAGGCTTCTATGACGATAAGTCTTTTCGACAGCGGAAACACTCCTCTGAACGTAACTTGGCTTCTTCCTACAGAGAACGATATTTCGTTCTCTTTGGATTATGTAGAGTCCTTTGGTCTCGTGCCTGGACAGGAATTGAACATTCCTATCAATCTCACGCTTGCTAAGAGGACCAGTCAGGCCATAAATTTCTCATTTCTTGGAAGTTTCGGCACAGAAAGCTTAAGAAGGAATTATATCGTTACCCTGTTGTCTCCCATAATCAATATGTCTTTCTTAAATGGAGCAGTTCATCCGATAAACGCCAACAAAAGCGAATTTAGCACAAATATAGTGAATGGAAATAACGCCCAAATAAACGCTACTTTCAGCTTCCTTCTCGAAATAAACGGGGGGATGGTAGTTTACAACACTTCTAAGTTGATATACCCTTCAACGACATCGTTGTCATTCGTTATACCTAATGCGAAGGTCGTGAACGTAACGGCTTTTTATCTGTCACAAAACGGGACAGTAACAACAGAATCTGTGTATTACAGTCCACTGTCGAAAACTCCCGCACCGGCGGCTAGCGTGCTAGCATCGTATGGATACTTCATAATTTTTGCGTCGGCTATAGCAGTACTAGTTATAATCCATCTAAGGGCTAGAAAAGGTGGAAAAACAGGCGAGAAGAAAAAGATATGATTGGAAAGCACGCAAAGACAAGGCTGAGAAATATCATTTCCATAGATAACTTAAAGCCTGTAAATTTTCTGTACTACGTAATCTTTGTTGCTGTTCCTTTGGCACTGGTTGCCTTTCTGGCACAGAGCGGCTACATAATTTTTTATGCCGGCATGATTGTCGTATCTGCTGCGATTATATTCGTGATAAAATCGTTTACGAGCGGCATCTCCGATATAAAACTGGATTATAAGCCCTGGTTTTTGGGTCTTTTGTTCTCGGTTCTAGCTACTTTGGTTGTGTCTGTCATAGCTCACATGCCTGTGCCTATACCTGTAATGAACGCCTCGGAATACAGGCGTGCTAATACACTAAGAGGAATGAAAAAAGGTGAAATACACAACAAGGACAAATGGGAGGCATCGATGTTTTCGTTCCTTGCGATACTGGCATTCGCACAGCTGTTCCTGGCGTTCAGCAGCACGTCTAAAAATTCCCCTATCTTCTATTCCGCCGTTCTTTTAATAGCCTATGTGATTGTAGAAATGCTTCCGATGCGAATGTTCAACGGGGCGTTTATGGCGTATCATAATTCAATTTTCTATTTCATATCGGCCAGCTTTATAGTGCTTATGTTCCTATTTGCATACATAGACAGAAGCGCTGAGCTTGTTCTATTTATAATATTCCTCATTATCAGTCTGATATCATACAAAATAAAATTGTGGTGACGGCGCCAGACGCTAAAATAATAACGCAGTTATATTTTTAAATGCTCGCAACCATCATATAAGGATGGTAGAGATACTTTGCAGCGTCGTAATGGACAATGTTATGCCTTCAATCAGGGCGTCCATAGCTATGAGGATGTTGGATAAGGGGATTAAACAAGCCAAAATCTCAGAAAAATTGAAACTCACGCAGCCTGCTATTTCTAAGTATAAACACGGAATGCGTGGAGGTATGTTCAATAGCATGAAGAAAAATGAATATATGCAACCTTACATAGACGGATTGTTCCGGGATATCGCCTACAATGGAGTAGATCTGTATACAAAAACGTGCGAGGTCTGCAGAGCCGCAACAAAAAGCGGTTTGATACCGTCAAGTAACGGCACTTTTCTAAAGCTTTGCGAACTATCAAAGCTAAAATAGATGACGTAGATATGCTAAGCATCCGCGGTTTAGTAGCCAAAGCCGGCGACAAAGAGATACTTCACGGCGTCGATTTAGATATTGAGGCAAACAGCAAAGCGGTACTGATGGGGCTTAACGGCAGCGGGAAAAGCACTCTCTGCAAAACGGTGATGGGCGATCCCTCCTACACGATAGAAAGCGGAAGTATAATACTCGATGGGGAAGATATAGCCGGCCTTCCTCCGAACGAGAAAGCAAAACGTGGTCTTTTTATGGCTTTTCAGGAACCTGAGGAAGTAGAAGGCTTATCGGCTTTGAGATTCATGAGATCAACATACCTGAAACTTACGGGGAAAAAAGGCGAAGACTTCCTGAAGAAACTGGAAACTGCAAAAGAGAAGATACCATTTAATAAAGAACTTCTCGTAAAAAGTTTAAATGTGACTGCTTCGGGAGGGGAAAAGAAGAAATTAGAAATGCTGCAGATGCTGGTTTTAGACCCTAAATATGCTCTTATAGACGAATTCGATTCGGGACTGGATATAGACAGCATAAAGAGGATATCCGAAGTCCTAAACAACTCACAGGCAGGATTGCTGATAATTACACACAATCCTTCCGTGCTTAACTACCTAAAAGCTGATTCCGTTCACATAATAGACAATGGAAGGATAATCGTATCCGGAGGATCGGAACTTGCGAAGAAAATAGAAAAAGAGGGTTTCATATGGACGCAGAAGAAAAACTAAAAGAACTGAAGAACGTAGGGGAAGACTACAAATACGGGTTTACGACGGCTGCCGAGTACAAGTACAATTTCGGGATGGGTATAGACGAGAAACTTATAAGAGAAATCTCCAGAATAAAGGAAGAACCCGAATGGATGCTCGACCTAAGACTTAAGGCTTACGCTGAATTCATCAGAAGACCGACCCCTACGTGGGGTTATCCTAAGCTTGATACGGACATAAACTTTGACAAAATCTACTATTACTCTCCACCCAATGTTACATTATCAACGGATTGGGATAAAGTACCAAAGGAAATAAAAGAGACGTACGAAAAGATAGGTGTGCCGGAAGCTGAAAGAAAGATACTTGCGGGTTCGCTGAGCGTCTTCGACTCTGATAGCGTAGTTGTTAAACTAAGGAAAGAATGGGAGGAAAAAGGAGTGATATTCACAGACATCGACACTGCTATCAAGAAATATCCAGAATTGGTGAAGAGATACTTCATGAAAGCAGTGCCTTTCACCGACAATAAGTTCGCTGCTCTTCACGGTGCAGTGTGGAGTGGGGGGCCTTTCATTTATATACCGCCTGGAGTGAAGATAGACACGCCTTTACAGACATATTTCAGGATGAACAAGGAAAGCGGGGGGCAGTTTGAACACACTCTGATAGTGGCAGACAAAGGCAGCGATATAACTTATGTAGAGGGTTGTTTGCCCGGGGAAGAGCTGATAAGCCTAGGCGATACACTTACACAGATAGACGACGTAAAGATAGGAAATGCAGTCGTTTCGCATACAGGAAAAACAAATGCAGTGAGTAGAAAATTCGTACACGGTTATGACGGGACAATGCTTACCATTAAAACCCAATCGCCTGCCAACTCGGTCAAAATGACCGTGGAGCACCCCGTTCTTTCAATCAAAGGCAAAGATCTACAGAGAAAAAGAAAAGAGCGGAATCATCGTTTTCAGTGGTTTTCGGACAGAAAGCTATCAAATTTAGAACCGGAATACAGAAAAGCGGAGGAATTGGAAATAGGCGATTTCTTAGTCTACGTGGTGCCTGACACTGCGATTGACAGACCGGAATTCTCTGCAACGATCCTGAAGATCCTGGGTTTTTATCTCGCAAGGGGCTCGATCACTTTTAATGAAGAATCGAGGTCCCAAACTATTCGCTTTAGATTTGGAAAATCTGAAGCGGACTCGGCGTATAGTCTTGAGAACCTGATAAATTCTTTGGGTGAAAAAGCGCACACGTATAAACACGGGAGATCTTATTATAATGTAATATCCGATTCAAAAAAGCTCGTAGCTGTTTGTCGAGATAATTGCGGGGTGAAGGCTTCCACGAAGGTTCTCTCTAAAAATTTGATGACGTTGACTCCAAAAAAACAGAAATTATTTGTAGAATATTACTTAAAAGGCGCTCGGAATAAACATGTAAAGAAGAACGGCTCAACGACGATAAGAGCATCGACTGCCAGTAAACTTTTAGCCTTCCAGCTCCAAGAGCTTATAGCTAGGAACGGCGTATTCCCAAACATACTGGTAAGAAAAGACAGCGAAGACCGCACACCACAAAGAAAAAGCACAAGAAAAGAGCTGTATACAATAGAATATAGCAAGAATAAGAAACGAAGTGCTGTACACCCTAAAGGTAATGTATTTTATGTGGAGATAAAAGGAATAGAGCGCGAACACTATACAGGGAACGTTTTCAATATCGCCGTAAAAACGGACGAATCGTATTTAGTTAAGGGTTTCGCTGTGCACAACTGTTCGGCACCTGTTTATTCCGACGATAAAAAGTCGCTCCATTCAGCGGTAGTCGAGATATTTGTAGAAGACGATGCAAGAGTAAAGTTCATATCGGCTGAAAACTGGAGCAAGAACGTTTATAATCTAAATACGAAACGTGCGATAGTCAGAAAGAACGGATTTATGGAGTGGGTTGAAATAACACTCGGTTCAAAAGTCACTATGCTTTATCCTGCTTCTTATCTTAGAGGGGAAGGAGCAAGCTGCTCTCATTTAACGATATCGTTTGCTCCAAAAAATACATGGAAAGACAGCGGTTCGAAGGTGATAATGTCGGCTCCTGGCCAAAGCGCGAAGATAATCTCCAGATCCATAAGTGTGGGCGGTGGAGTATCGACATACAGAGGGCTGCTGAAGGTGGACAGCTCTGCAGCTGGCGCAAAAGCGTACACTCAGTGCGATTCACTTCTTTTAGACGGCGTATCAAAGACTATCACGCTTCCGCACAATGAGATAAACAGTCCGTCGACCAAGGCTTATCACGAAGCTACTGTAGGAAAAATCTCCAAAGAGAAAATTTTCTATCTGATGTCGAGGGGATTAACAGAAGCCCAAGCCATGTCTTTAGTAGTCCTTGGGTTTTTTGATTCTATACTTAAGGAGATCCCATTTGAATTTGCAGTAGAGATAAATAGACTTATAGAGATGGAAATATCTGCACTTCCAGGATCTACGGGATAAAAAGTATGGCTGCAATCAACGAAGAAATGCTCGTCAAAGGCATAAATCTTAGTAGGAAGCAACAGTGGAAAGATTCACCTACAACTCAAAGTTATACGGATTTTTCGAAGATGGACTTCGACAATATAGCTATAAACGACAATGTAGATGTAGAAGGCACAGGGCTGATAAATTCTATATATGATAACTCTATAGCTGATCAGACCGATCCTATGCTGGATGTAAACGAGAAATTGCACAACTTTTCCATGTCTATCGACATCGTCGGTGACAACATGATAAAGTTCGAGAAGAACGATTCCATAATCGGGCTTTTGAAGATAAACGTAGTCGAAGATTCAAAACTTTCAATAGATTTGGGTGAATATAAGTTCCTAAATCTAATATTGGTGATAACGCTCAACAAGGGAGTCCATAGCAAGATATCAATAAAATCCGACAAAAGTGGATTATCATATATAAGGATGAAACAGATACTGCACGAAAGCTCTAAATTGTATATGCTGAACAGACATATAAAAGATGGCTTTATGTTTCTTAGAGGAGATGCTGATCTAGAAAGAGGAGCTGACTTCGAGAGTAAACTGTACTTATATGCAGATGACAAAGCGCACTACGACGCGATGCAGAATGTACTTTTCGTAGGTGAAAAAGGAAAAGCGGCGATATCCGGTAAAGGTGTGGTGAACGAAGAATCCGCTATGATATTTCGAGGAGTGCTTAATATGTATACAGAGGACTGTTACGGCTCATTTGATACAAAGACACTCAACATAAGCGAGGGTAGAGCTTTAACGGATTCCGTACCCGCGATGGATATCGGGACAAATAACGTTATTGCGAAGCATTCGTCCGCAATAGAAAACATAGACGAAGGCAAGCTGTTTTATATAATGGCTAAAGGTCTGGATAAAGAGGAAGGGAAAAACCTTATAATAGAGTCTTTTCTAGATTCGACTACAGATTGAGCTAAAAGACAGCTTTAAATCTGTTAACTGTTTTCTATTCGGATGGCATTGATTTTTGATTTAGATGGTACTCTAATCGATAGCGTTCCTTTGCACCTGAGAGCGATGAAATCGGCAATAAAAAGCTCCTTGGGGAAAGGAGTTTATTCTGATCAGTTCATAAAAGATACGATACGCTATCCCTTATCCATAGTTTTTAAATTGATGGAGAAAAAATACAAGCGTGTCCATCTGTCCGTAGAGCTGAAAGAAGAGATAATGAAAAAGAAAGCGGCTTTCTTCAACTCCACGAATATCGGTTCTATCAAGTTTTTCCCGAAAGTGGCTACTATACCAACAATTCTGAACAAGTTAGGGATAAAGTTTTGCATCGTGACATCGATGAGCGACAGCGAGCTTGTAAAATTCGACGAAGTGCTTAAGTTCAAAAAGATCTCGAAGTTGGTGATAAATCCCCCCGGTGTAGACTACGAGAAACCGAACCCGTACACGCTGGAGGAGGCTGTAAGAGTGCTTGATGTTGATAAGAAAATTACTTTCTACGTAGGCGACAGTCCTTACGATGCGATAGCCTCAAGAAGAGCAGGCATAAATTTCATAGGCGTATACAATAGAAAAGAGCTAGCAAACGGGGGAGAGTTCTATCCGAATTTTCCCTATCTTTTGAAAGAGATAATCAAGAACCCATCACGTTTTAGTGACAGATACTGAATTTCTGCCACGTTTTTCTTTTTCAGGCTTAAAGCGGATTTTTGCTCTCCTTATGTAGTATGACAAAGGATTCTTTATCAACTTGCACGTCTCGTCTGGAAAGCATACATTGAAGTACTTATAATAACCTTGTGCATCGCAGTTCGGTGGAGGATAGCGTTTAGAAGAAAAAGAATAATCGACCTGTTGGGTTATTAGGCTCTCTTTAAGAGGAGGCTTGTTCTTCTTATTCCAATCGAGAAGCAGCTTTAGTACCTCTTCGCGGTTCCTTCCTATCGTTCTATAGAAGTTTATCAGTATAAAGACGCTCCTTTTTCTTCCATCCTGCAGTCCAGCGTTTATAAGTTTTATACACGGTGGGAAATATTCTGGGTTGATCGACATATCCAGCTCGGTGTAGTGCACGGAAGTCATGGAGGATTTTTCTTCGACGGTGGTCTCAGGTTCAAATTTATCGTAAGCTCTCATAAAAAGATTCTCGGCTTCGTTATGTACGGGATGAACGTCAAAGAAATCTCGTTTCGTATCGACGTTTTCGGGCTTCGCATCCTCTAGCTCGAAATCTTCAATCTTGTTCTTGTCTATAGGCAGCGAGACAAGCCATTTTTTTTCGTTTAATGAGTACTGCATCCTAAACATGTGCCTCTCGGATATAAGCACGGTATCGATATCTATTATCTTGTAAGGATCGAACTCACCATTTTCTACTAGTTTGTCTTCATCGATGCTGAACATGGAGGCCAGCTTCTTTATATTATAGTCTTTTTCGAGCGTGTTTTTAAGTGGTTCTCTAAGCTCATTTTTTAGGAATATCGATATCGTCATCGGAGCATCCGGGAATAACTTGTTAGCCTCGATGTGGTTTACAAAGGCGGGGAAAGCCTCAAATGGAATGAGTATATGAAAACCGGATCCTCCACTGAATTTAACCGACAAAGACCTTACTCCTTCACGCTCGAGTTTTTCTTTTATCATCTTCGAAAAGATCTTGGATATCTCTATGTTCTTGCAATCCACATCTATGACCATATCCCACGCTTTTCTAAGAGAAATCAACTGTTCTTTTGTAAGTTCTTTACTTAATTCGAGAGGATTGTGCCATCTTTCCTCACTTATATGGAAGCTTGTAGCGCCGGTTTTGATCATATTTTCTATGTCCCCTTTATATTGGAAATACATCGGCCTTTTCCCGAAACTGTCCCCAAATTTTACTGCACATTCCC